>NZ_VKGC01000012.1:0-37543 GCF_007280785.1 Helicobacter mehlei | reverse complement strand
CAAAGTCTAGAGTCGCCATAGCCTACATTAACGCATTTAGAACGGGGAAACAAGGGTTAAACGCAACGCGTTTAATGGAGCGTAGCGAAACCCGAAGGGTTTAATGGAGCGTAGCGGAACGCGTAGCGTTTAATGAGCAAAAGCCCCTAGGGCTTTTGCAAAATGCGCCCGTGTTTAGTATAATGTGTTAGGCATATAGGTTTGACTCTAGGGCGGTTGGGGTTTTGGGTGGGAGGCAAGTGGGAAACCCAACAAAGGAGTCGCCCTATGCATAAACTGCTAATAGTATTAGCGTTTGTGGTCGTTTTCGCCCAACGACTGCTTTAGCGCAACACCCCGCCAAAGGGCGGGGGGCGTAACGCTGGTGCTATTGTGCCACATATTCGCTTAAAAACAAACACACCAACACGAATGCGCTAACCGATTTTAAGTTCTTAGGGGGCAAAATAAAAACGCCCCCAAATGGGGGCAATACACCACAAAAAAAGATTTGCTATGCGCAAAGCTAGCAAAAATCTTTTGCGCTCATTTTGCCTAAAAATCTCTTTTTTTGGGCTTAAGTTTGTATTAAAATTCAGATGATAGCGTGGGGATTTCCCTTTAAGGCGGGGTTCTTTTGGGGTGTTTAAATCTTCTCTAGCTTTTTGCAAGTCCCCAACTAGAGTGGCGAAGGGTCATGACAAGCTTTGCATTACCCCCCTCTAGCCCCCTATGGTGGGCACTTGGTTAGGGGGCATTTTACAAAAGAGGTAAAACTCATACCGTTGTGCCACATTTTCCCTTAAATGTGCTTGTAAAGATTGGGGATCGCAAATTATTCGCGTCCGGGATTAAGTGCTCATTGCCTAAATAATAATACAGCACGAAAAGCGATCCTCTCAAAACTAAGCAAAGATTAGATATAATTTCGAAAATCTTTTTAGGAGAATGTGTGAAAAAGGGAATCCATCCGGAGTATATTCCTTGCAAGGTAACTTGCGTGACCAGTGGGAGAGAGATTGAGGTTTTGAGCACAAAGAGCGAACTTAGGATCGATATTTCTAGTTTTTGCCATCCTTTTTACACCGGGAGCGACAAGATCGCAGATACTACCGGGCGTGTAGAGCGCTTCAAACAAAAATACAAAATGCAGTAGTGCTCACTCTCTTGCCTACACCCATTGGCAACCTGAAAGACATGACTTGGCGTGCTTTGGAAGCTTTGGTTAGTTGCGATGTGTTTTTGTGCGAGGATGTCCGTGTCACCAAGCGACTCCTCTTTTTATTAGAGCAACAAACGTGGGCACAAGGCATCTTGCAAACCGGTTCCAAACCACTTAAGCAGAAGCCTTTTATGTCTTTCCACTCCCACAACCAAGAGGCATTTTTAAAGCAAGTAGAGCCCTCTTTTTTTCGAGATCGGCATGTGATCTTTGCTAGCGATGCGGGCATGCCCTGTGTGAGTGATCCGGGAGCTAGGCTGGTTAGTTTTGCTCAAGAACACAATATTGCTTATGAAGTGTTGCCCGGGGCGAGTGCGTGTGTGGGTGCTTATAGTGCTAGCGGGTTTGAGTCGGCTGGATTTTGTTTTGTGGGGTTTTTACCACCCAAGCTTCACGATCGGCGCGCCAAAATTGCCCAGTTGCTAGCAGAAACCCCAAAAGTTTTGGTCTTTTATGAGAGTCCTCACCGCTTGCTAGATACCTTAGAAGATTTGGCACAGATCGCCCACCAAAGTGCACTTTTTGCCATTAAGGAGATGACCAAGCTCCATGAGTGTTTTTTTAAAGGGAGTGTCTTAGAAGTGTCCCAACAAATTAGGGCTTTGGGGCGTAAGGCCTTGCAGGGCGAATGGGTGTTGGTTTTACAGAATAGGGAGAAGCGCGAACCTAGTTTGCCTCTATCAAGCATTGAACAAATGGAGCTACCCCCCAAAATCAAAGCCAAGCTTGTAGCAAAAACGTTAGGAGTTAGTCCTAAGGAAGTCTATACGCCTACGCATAAAGAGGGTTAATGGTGGTTTTTGGCAAACAAGTGGTGTTGCACATGCTCACGCATTATCCTCAGTCTATCTCTACTTTCTATTTGGCTAGAGAGGTGGATAGGAAGCTCTTTAATTTATTTAAAGCCCACAAAAGGCGTTATGCGAGTCAAATTGTTGCGCTAGATTTTAAGAAAGCCCAAGCGATGGCTAAAGGGAATAACCACCAAGGTTTTTTAGCCCAAGTTTTGCCCCCCAAACTAAGTACTTTAGAGGAAATCAAGCAACTCAATAAAATCTTGGTGCTGTGTGGCTTGAGCGATGTGGGGAATGTGGGTGCGCTTTTTAGGAGCGTGGCGGGTTTGGGCTTTGAAGGGGTGATCTTGGATACTCCTATGCCCTATGAGGGCTTGGTGCGCTCCAGTTTGGGTGCGCTCTATGATGTGCCTTTTTGTGTGCGTAAGAATGTCCTAGACACCATTTGTGAGTTGAAGGGTGCTGGGGTGAGTTGTTATGGGGCACACTTGCAGGGGCAAGATGTTAGGGAAGTCGTGTTTACCAAGAGAGTGGCACTTTTTTTGGGGAGCGAGGGGGAGGGCTTGAGCTCTAGGGTTTTAGACAAGATGGATTGTTGCGTGCACATTAAAATGCATGGCAAGATGGATTCACTCAATGTGAGCGTAGCGGGAGCAATTTTGATGGATAGGGTGAGAGGATGAATGAGAAGGAAAAACTAGAGGCTTTAGACAAAACGCTCGCATTTTTGCAGGAAAAGGATATTAAAGAAGTATCCCAAACAACGCGCATTGCTATCAACAGGCTAGAAGCCATTTACCAAAAGAAGTTTGATGCCTTGCAACGCGTGCATGCGATGGGGTTTTTACAGATTTTGCAAAAAGAATACCAAGTGGATTTAAACCATTGGATGGCTGAATATGACAAGCATTTTTTTGCCAAGTCCTCTCCTGATCTAGACAACACGTACGTTGCCAAACCTCAAGAGCCACAAACCCCGCTCTCCTCTCCTTTTTTGGACTCTAGTCGTGTAAAAGACCCCACAGAAATCCCCTCTTTTGAGCCTGAGAAAACACCCAAGTGGTATTTTATGCTCCCCTTAGTGGCTTTAGCGATCCTAAGTGTAGGGATTTACATCTATTATAAAACTTCTAAGACCTTTAGCCCCCAAACCCATGTTGAGATTGCCCAAGAAAACCCAGAAACCACCCCCACCCTAGAGGAACCCCCCCCCCATGCTAGCACGCCACAAAACCCCCCTAAGCCCACACCCCCCCCACCAAGCCCGGCTACATCGCCCACAACTAAGCCCACCCCAACACCTCCCCCAAGTCCCCAAAAAGAAAAGGCAAGCACTCCAGAACCCCAAGATGACAGCATTGTGATCACCCCTAAAGAGGAAGTGTGGATGGAACGTATTGACCTAGACACCCATTACAAGACCCAAGCGATCATCAAAGAAACCTACACCTTTGAAACCCATGGGCATAAATGGCTCATAGCCTTTGGGCATGGCAATTTATCTATTAAAGCCAATGGGGAAGATTTGGATTCTAGTCGGGATCGCCCCTTGCGCTTTTTATACACCCCTAAAAATGGACTCACCCGCATTAGCCTTTCAACTTATAGAAAACGGAGCCCCTAGTTGAACCCTTTAAAATACCTCATCCTCTCCATCAGCACCACAAGCCTTCTTTTTGGGGGTGCGCTAGAGGATAAGATTCAAAATCTCATTGGCGATCGCTTTTATTTGACTAACCGTAATTTTATCGATCGGGTTTTTAGTAACCCCAATAGTTTTTACGACCAGCAAGGTAATTTGCAGGTGAGAAAAGTGTTGCAAACGCTCAAGGCCAATGGCCTCTTGCCCCTCAAATTCAAACAACCCGGGACCTTACGCGTGAGTTTTGAAGCCCAAAGCTCCCCCCTCTTGCTTTTAAAGACCATCCAAAGCGTGCTGTCTTTAATGGGCTATTCTTATGTGATGGTGCTAGAGATGGAGCACAAACAAGATTGGAGCAAGGCTACCTTTGGCTTTAGCACCGAATACGCCCTAGACCCCACGCTTTTAGGCGAGTTATTTGCCAAAAAGGGCTTTGATTTTAGCGATGTCAAACGCGATGATTTGCAAAATTGGCATTATGCCTTCCAAGTACGCACTCCCAAACTGGCTAACGCCATCTCCATTATCCCCACGGGGCATTTTAGAACCCTCAAAGAAATTAGCGGAGAGTATTGGCTAGATATGGCCTATAGTGGCAAGTTAAGCATCATTGCTAACCCCGATTGGCAACCCCAAATTAGCTTTTTTGATTCTTCTTTGCGCATGCGCGACTTTATTTACGAGAAAAACCCCACCTCTAAAATCAGTGTCTCCATCCCCAGTGAAGTCCGCTTTATTAAGATCAGCGACATGCAAAACCCCATTGTCCTTAAAGGGGGAATCAAGGTTTTACTAGAAGCCTCTAGGCATTAAGAATTTAATTTTTCTCTTAACTCTAAAGTCTCATGCTCTAAAAATTCCAGCCATCTCTGTGGGTGGGCATGTTTGGCAGTGATAAAAATATCCTTATCCCCACGCCCAGAAACATGTGCGATGATCTTTTTATTTTTAACACTCTTGCTCAACTCTAACACTCCCGCTAGGGCATGGCTGGATTCTAAAGCTGCAATGATGCCCTCATGTTTGGCAAAGAATTGCAGGGCATGCAAAGCCTCTTCGTCTCTAGCACTCAAACAATGCAAACGCCCGATATTTTCCAAATGCGCAATTTGTGGGCCAATCCCCACATAATCCAACCCCGCACTGATCGAATGGGTTTTAGCCAAGTTGCCTTGATCATCTTGGATAAAAATACTCTGGAATCCATGTGCGATCGCCATTTTCTTACCCGGGCGCATACGCGTGGCGTGTTCGCCTAAATTAGTCCCCCTGCCCCCGCCCTCTATGCCATAAAGGGCGCACCCCCAATCCTCCAGAAAGGCACTAAAAAAACCCATCGCATTGCTCCCCCCACCAATGCATGCCACCAACATATCGGGCAAGCCCTCAAAATAACCCTTGATCTGCTCTTTTAGCTCTTTGCCAATCACGCTTTGTAAATCCCGCACCAAATCCGGATAGGGGTAGGGTCCCACAGCCGAACCCAGCACATAATGCGTGCTAGCGACCTGCTCACTCCATGCCCTTAGTGCCTCATCTACAGCATCTTTTAAGCCCTGATCGCCTTTCTCAACTGCATGTACATGCGCGCCTAAAAGTTCCATGTTAAACACATTGGGGCGTTGCCGTCTAACATCTTTGGCCCCCATGTAAATATGGCACTCTAAGCCCAATTTAGCACACGCGCTTGCAGTGGCTAGACCATGTTGGCCCGCCCCGGTTTCAGCGATGGCTTTTGTTTTACCCATCATCTTAGCCAATAAGACCTGCCCCAAGGCGTTGTTAATTTTATGCGCCCCGGTATTAGCTAGACCCTCAAATTTTAAATAAATTTCATTGCCCAAGATCGCCGAAGCGTTTTTAGCAAAGATCAAGGGCGTTGGGCGGCCAATAAAATGCGTGCATAAGTCTTTAAAGGTGTTTTGGAATTGGGGTGTTGGCAAGATATTTTCATAGGCCTTAGCCAACTCCAATAGGGCATCTTTGAGATTTTCGGGCACAAACATGCCCCCAAAATGCTCCCCAAAAAACATATTTTGGGATTTGAGAAACAGACTAGGTTTAGACATACAGACCTCTTTTTTGTTTTATAATTCTTGCAAGGCCAGAGTGCGCAAATACCCATTTTCACTCAGCATCACATACAAACGCCCCAAGACCTCCTTTTTCTCCTCGCTATCCAAAAGCGCACTCTCCTCGATCTTTTGTTTCAAAATGCGCTCCATCTCTTTGGTGTCATACTCCAAATCCTCTAGGGCATCTAAAATCGTTTGGGCTTCCAAAATATGGCTGATTGAAAAGGGCTCAGGCGCGCCTACAGCATGCACATGCACGCAACACTCAGTAGGGTGGGTGAAAAGATTATGGTGCATGCCCAAAACCTCTTGATAAGCCCCCACCAAGAAAAACCCTAAAAAATACTCCTCTTGACGCACATCCACTTCGTGCAAGAACAAGGGCTTATTTTTATTAAAGCTAATCTCCCCATCGCTATCACAAGTAATATCCCACAAACTCGCACTCCTAGTGGGCTCTTGATCTAATTTGTGTAAGGGCATGACTGGGAAGTTCTGCCTCAAGCCCCAATAATCCGGCAAGCTTTGGAAAAAAGAGCAATTCAACAAATAGCGTTCTTGCACCTGTTCTTGAATGCGGATAATGTCGCTGTGATCTTTGTGCCTAAAAAACCCAATGGCTTTTTTGATGATCAAATGCCCTAAAACCTCCGCATTGCTGCGATCTTGCAAATCAATGTAGCCTAAATCAAAGAGGGTAAAAAGGGATTCCATGTGATCCAAGCTGTCATGCAAATATTCAATGGCGTTTTTGGCGTTGATATTGTGGTAGAGATCCTCCATTTCAGCTACTAGGGGCGGGTTAGTCTCCTTAAGACGCAGAATGCTTTCATCATAATCTTGAGAGAACAACTCCAACACGGGAGCGACCAAGACCGCATGGCTAGCACTGATAAAACGCCCCGATTCGATGAAAATATTAGGCTCTAGCTCCTTCTTATTTTTCACAATCTCTTTGAGCAAAAAGACCACATCGCCGGCAAACTCCTCTAGGGTGTAATTGCGCTCGCATTGGTGTTTGTGCTGGGAGTATTCAATGGCTAGTCCCCCGCCAATATTCACACTCTTAAGATTAAACGCCCCCATTTTGCGCAACTCAGCATAAATATTCCCCGCCTCTTTGAGTGCCTTTTTTAAGGGCGTGATGTCGCTAATTTGGCTACCAATGTGGAAATGAATCATGCTCAGTTGCCCTAATAGGGCGTGTTCTTCTAACAAACGCATCGCCTCCAGTAATTCCGTGCTGGCTAGCCCAAACTTGGCGTGAATCCCCGTGCTCTTAGCCCAAATCCCCACCCCTGAGCTGTGCAAGCGCACGCGAATCCCGATTTTGGGGCAGAGTTTGGCATTCTCCCCTGTGGTGTTATTCTCTAATGCCACTTCTAAGATACTCTTAAGTTCGCTTAGTCCCTCTATGGTCAGCGTAATATCTGCCCCCATGCTAGAGGCAATAAAACCCAGCTCAATCATTTCCTTGTCTTTAAACCCATTCACCGTGATGGGCGCGCCCTCTTGGATATAACTCATCGCCAAAATTAATTCGGCTTTGCTCCCGGCCTCTAAACCATAATGCCCTTTAAACGCCTTAGAGATCTCCACTAGGGGCAAAACAAAATGGGGCATGTGATTGACCTTCAAGGGGAAGACCGCTTTAAACGCCCCGCTGTAGTGGTATTGGCTAATGGCATTAGAAAACATGTTAAAGAGTTCTTTGACTTGTTTTTCAATCAAATGGGGGAAACGCAAGAGCAAGGGACCTTTAAAGCCCTGTTCGCGTAACTCCATCACAATCTCCATTAAGCTAGGCTTGCTCCCCACATTGAGTTTAACCAACCCCCCCTCAATCACAAAATCCTCTCTACCCCAATATTCTAAGCCATAAGTTTGCATGCCATCCCTTTAAAAGTGGCAGTATAACAAAAAAAGCCTCTTTGTGTGCTAGAATCACCCCATGAAAGCACCCAAACACCCCCCTGCTATGCACACGTTGTTAAATGCCCCTTGTTTTGTAGGTTGCAATCGCGCGATCTTAAAGGCTTTGGCTAATGCATTATTAGAGGAATGCCGGCAAAATCAATGTGGCTATGAAAACCTAGCCCAGTGGTGCGGTGCGCTCCAAGCGCGCTATGAGGCTCTATTAGCTCCCCCCTTTAAGAAGGTTTATAACGCCACAGGGGTGTTGCTCTCCACCAATTTAGGGCGCGCGCCTTTGGAGAGTGGCGCGCTTAGAGAATTGGAAATTTTAAGCGGTTATGTGGATTTAGAGGTGGATTTAGAACGGGCTATGCGTTTTGAGCGCGCTTTTCAGGCGCAAAATCTCTTAAAGGCACTTTTCAACGCCCCGGACGCGCTCATTCTGAACAACAACGCGAGCGCGCTGGTGTTAGTGGCGAGCGTATTTGCCCCTAAATCTAAGCGCAAACAAACCTTGCTTTCTTATGGGCAGTTGGTCGAAATTGGGGGGGGTTTTCGCGCCCATGAACTCTTGGAGAGTGTAACCCACCTTAAGTTAGTGGGGAGCACCAATAAAACCTATTTGCGCGATTATAAGAATGCTTGCAGCGATGCCAGCGCGCTACTTGCTAGCGTGCATTGGAGCAATTTTTCCATGCAAGGGTTTGTGGCTAGCGTGCCCTCTAAATCTCTTTTTGCTCTAGCCCAAGAAAAGGGTCTTGTCCTTTATGAGGATTTGGGGAGTGTGCAAAGTTTGGAACACACTAAAAAAGCCCTTAAAAGCGCGCATCTTTTGAGCTTTAGCGCGGATAAATTGCTAGGGAGCGTGCAAGCCGGGATTGTGCTAGGGGAGAGGGAGCATATAGAAGCCATGCGCGCACACCCGCTTTATCGCGCCTTTAGGGTGGATAAGATCACGCTTTTTTTACTCACCAAAAGCCTACAAGGCTATTTACAAGGGCAAAAAACCCCTTTGCAAGCTTTTTTAGAGCAAGATAAGGATGTTTTGCTCAATAAAGCTTTGAAATTGCACCGCGCTTTAAGCCAGATAGCCGGCTTAAAAGCCTTTGTGATCCCCACTCAGGCGCGTATAGGCGGGGGCGTGCAGATGGAGGATTTAGAGAGTTTTGGGGTGCAAATACAGGCTAATATAGATTCTAAAGCCCTCTACCATGCCCTCTATAAAAGGGGCGTGGCTGGAGTGGTGCGCTCTGATTGCGTGGTGCTCGATGTTTGCGCACTTTTTGAAAAGGATTTTTTTGCCATCACACACTTTGTGCAAGAGATTTTAAAAAGCCCCTAACCCCTTGTGGTGGATTTTGGGTGATTTGGTCATCGCTGGGGTTTTAAAAAAGGGATCGCCACTAAGACTATCATATTTTTTGCTATCATGGGGAAAATTTACAATGAAAGGCTTTTTATGTTTGCACGCTTCAAGCACGCCTCGCTAAGGGCTAAGATCGTAGCGAGTATTGTGGCTGTTTTGGTGGTTTTGATGCTGGCGATCTTTTATTTTGTGATAAATCATGTAGAAAGTATTTTGAAAGCAGAGGCAATCAACCGCCTCCAAGCTCAGGTGCGCAATGCCGGGCAGGGCGTGCAAGATAGCATTGCACGGACTTTTATGCGTCTTGTCTCCTTGCGCGGTGTTTTAGCCAACACGATTCAAGAAGCCCCCTTTAAAAAGCAACTCTTAAGCGATTATCTGTACAACACCCGTGCGATCAACGCGCTCGCCATAGGGCTAGAACATGACCCAAATGGGGCTTTTAGGCTAGAACAGGTTAAAGTAGGCGATACTAATAGTCTGAACGGGAATGGCGAGATTGTGGAGCTAAAAGCCCCGTATTTTTATGAAAACCCGCTTTATTTGGAGAGTAAAAGGGAGAATAAAATGGTGCTGGGTAAGCCCTATGTGCGCACCATGCAAGACAAAAGCGAGATTTATGGTATCGATATAGCCTACCCCATCAAGGATGCCCATGGGGCTTTTAGGGGGGCGGTGATCTTGTTTGTCAATATCGATCGTTTTGGACTTGTGCTCAAATCTTATGGCGTGGGGGAAACAAAATTTAACCTGATCGCCCAAGATGGGACTTTACTCTATGTTGAAAAACACCCGGAACTGCGCAACACCTCTTGGGAAAAGTTCCACAAGACTTTTTCTGATGAGGGAATTCCCGTTATTGCAAGTGGCAAGCCCGATGTGATGATGGTGCGTTCTGCAGTGAGCGGCTTGACCTCCTATGCAGCCATCTATCCTTTTAGGGTGATCGGCAAGAGTGTTGGTGACATGCCTTGGTTTTGGGGGGTGGTTGGGGTGCGTAGCGAAAAGCGGATTTTTAGAGATGTGGATGCGATCCGCGCCACTTTGGCAATCACCAATATTGTTGGGTTATTGGTGGTGATCGGGGTTATCTACGCGCTCATTTATACCTTAATAATCAAACGCATCGGGATTGTTTCGGATAATTTACACAACTTCTTTAAAATCCTGCGCCGTGAGGTTTCAGCGGAGAATATCCAACTCGTGCCCGCTAGGAATTTAGACGAATTGGGGCGGATGCAAGAGAGCATTAACCAAAGCATTCAAGAAATCCAAAAAAATATCATGCAGGACAACCAAGCGGTGGAAAATAGTATCCAAGTGGCTTTAAAAGTGGAGAGTGGGGACTTTAGCCAAACCATTAGCGCAGAGCCCCATAACCCTTCTCTAGCCGCACTCAAAACCAATCTTAATAACATCATTCTTTACATGCAAAAGAGTATTGGCTTGCACATGCAAACCCTCCACGATGCCTTTGAGCGTTACTCCCAATTTGATTTTAGAAAGGGGATTCCCCAAGCAAGCGCACAAATGGAAAAGGCCGTGGATGCGTTGGGCTTAGAAACCAGACGCATGCTCAGCACTTCGGCTGGTTTTGCCAAAGAGCTAGATGGCAAGGTCAATGCACTTAACTCTTGTGTCGATCGACTCAATGAAATTGCGGTGCGCCAAAATAGCAGTTTGGATAAAACCATTTTGAGTATTGGGGAGATCACAGGGGGAATCACGCAAATAGCCCAACAAAGCACGCAGATGATCCAACAAGGTCAGGACATTAAAAACATCGTGGAGATCATCCGCGACATTGCTGAGCAAACTAACTTGCTGGCTTTAAATGCCGCCATAGAAGCCGCCCGTGCGGGCGAGCATGGGCGCGGGTTTGCGGTGGTGGCTGATGAGGTCAGAAAGCTAGCCGAGCGCACGCAAAAATCTTTGAGCGAGGTGGAAAGCAATATCAATGTCTTGGTGCAAAGCATTGCAGACACTTCCGCACGCATCCAAGAACAATCTAGTGGCGTGCAGAACATTAACACCGTCCTAGAGGAGTTTAAAAAAGATACGGCCAGCTCCCTAGCCATTGCCCAAGATTCCCAAGAGGTTTCTAAGGGGATTGATGACATCTCTGCCCAGATTGTTGAGGATGTACAACGCAAGAAGTTCTAAAGAGATACCTAGCCTTTGGCGTTGGCGTTGTTTTCAAAACTCATAGCTCAAATACACCGTAACCGAGCGGCCCGGGCCGGGCTCCCTGCCTGTGGGGCTAGTGCCAATGCCCCTAAAGTAGTATTTCATGTCAAAAATATTATTGACCTGCAGACTCCCCGTAACTTTGTGCCGTCCGCCCTGCCAAAATGTTTGGCTGAGTTGCACATTCCACACCCAATACCAAGGCAAGAGCCCCACACTATTACAGCCAAAGCTTGCTCCATCGATCTTATAGCCAAAGTAGAAGCAAGCGGTTTGGGGTTTAGCCTGGTTGAGAATGGAGGAATAGGCACGGCTATAAAAATAGCTACTCAAACCAAAGGTAGTTTTCTTATAGGTATAGCTCATGTCAAAGATGAATTGATTGGGGCTCACATAGGGTAATCTTTTACCCTTGAGATTAAAGGATTGATTGACAATGCCCTCAAAATAGCTAGGATTATCTTTAGCGTTGTTGGTGATGCGCGCATCAATGTAGGTATAAGCTACATGGAATTGCAAACCCCTAATGGGAGCGTAGTAAAGCTCTAATTCCACGCCCTGACTCTTAGCATCAATATCTAAGGCATTGCTCCCATACCCGCCACTATAATAGTGGTGTGCCAAAATGACAAAGTAGTTGGCATTAAAACTCAAGAGGTCTTTGTAGGAATAGCGCGACCCCACCTCAAACTCATTGAAAATTTGGTTGTAATTGGTGGAAAAAATGCTAACCGATTTGGCTTGGGGGGGGATGAAGCTACGGCGGTAGTTAAAATACATCACCCAATCTTTCAAGGGCTTGTAGCCCAAATTGAAAGCCGGGCTATACTGGTTATCGGTTTTTTTGACAACCTTAGTTTCAGTGAAGCTACCCGTATTAGGATTGACATTTTCAGGCAACACTTTTTTATAATCTAAGAATGTGTAGCGGAAGCCCGGAATGAGGGTGAGCTTACCATTAAAAAATTCCATTTTATAGCTGGCATAACCCACGATATAATTATTAAACATCTCCAAATTTTGGCTTGCTTTTTTGTCATATAAGAATCCGGACATTTGGCAAGTGCCATTATTCACAGATAGACATTCATTTTGCAAGAATCGAAACCGCATATCACTAGCCATGTAGCGCATGCCAATTTTAAAGGTGTGCCTCATGTGTTTGGTGTTTAAGGTGATATTCACATTGGGCTCAATGGCGTTGATGAGATAATTGCGGGGGTGATCGCCAATGTTATACCCCTTGTAGTTTTGATTGGTATAGACAGGACCCAATTTAGGGTTTGTATTGACATTGAGGAAGTTGGAGTCAAATTGGAAATCCCGACTGATGTCATGCCCGTAGTAGGTGAGCGTGAAATCCCCGCCCAGTTTGTCTGTATCGCCAAAAAAGGTCTGATACACCGCCCCCCAGCGCATCGCCTTACCACTTTTTTGATTGTTGGGGCGGTTGTTTTGGAAGCGGTTTTGCTCATAAGCTTGCACACCCAAAGAGCCCGGATCGGTTAAGAAAAATTTATAATATTGGTAGTAAGCCGTGATCTTATGGTTTTCATTGATTTGGTAAATTCCATCTAAAAGGTAGTTTTGGATATTGGTGGGGCTATCCATGCGAAAACCCTGCCCGGCGATGTAATTGGCTTGGACCTGCACACCGACATGATTATTAAACATGCCCCCGCTTTTTAAATAGGTGTTGTATAAAAAATTATTGGCAAGGGTTTGGATAAAAGATTGGTTTTTGCTAGCTGGTCCGGCAAAACCCCCATTGCTTGCCCGCCCCCAAGCCGTCATGCGCTCAGAGATTTGGTTTTCCCATTTATGAGGAATGGGCTTAGTGATGATGTTGATCACCCCGCCAAAGGCATTAGGTCCATACTGCACACTCTCCCCGCCCTTGATCACACTGATACGATCCACAGATTGGAAAGTAACCGGGAAGATGGGCATGCCAATATCCACATAGGGCGCGACATATGCCGGAATCCCATTGATTAAGATCAATCCCGTATTGCTATGCCCCGAGCCCCCGCCCCCAAACCCGCGTATGGAGAAACTAGGCACCGCCCCTACACCGGTGGCGTTGCGGATATGCACCCCGGGCACATTTTGCAAAGCTTCTTCAATGCTTTGGTTGGCTTGTTGGGTGAGTTGTTTGTGCGAGATGACGGTTTGGCTACCCAAATAGTTTTTCACCTCCGGACTGCGCCAACTCTTAGGGGCTTCTTCATTGAAGCTAGCCCCTGTGGTTTCCACCCTTTGTAAGTGCTTGGTTTCAATAGCCTGTAAATTGTGCACAGACAAACACCCCCCCCAAAGAGCGACCATGACTTTTTTCATTAAAAACCTTTTGAAAAAAAATTACAGATATGGATTATATAAAAACAATTATAAGAATTGAATTAATAATGAAAAAAGCCCTAAATTGGGCTAAGAGGGGGCATCAAGTCTGGATTTATGCGGAACTGGGCTAAAAATTCAAAATTCTAATTTAAAACATCTTGACTTGTCAATCGGTTAATCTTTGGGTGGTATAATCGTCGCGGTTGGGCATCAAACCCACACCGCAAAATAAAGGTTTAAGGGATTTTGATCAAATCCATTAGGAGTGGCAGAACAGCAATAAAACAGCGGAATCAATCTTCTCCAACAGCTAAAAAGATTGAGCCAATGTGAGGAACAATGCGCATTGTTTCTTTAAGGGGTGTTGCACAAACACGGCGGGTATTCTACTCGAAAAATTTTATTTTGTCAAGACTTTTAGAAGTGATTCTGAGTTGGTGTCTTGTTATTTTAGCCCCCATTCCTTGACAACACAGCAAATTTAAGCTAAAATGGGCGTTTGTTTGTGAGAATAGCGGGGCGTAGCGCAGCCTGGTAGCGCACTTGGTTTGGGACCAAGGGGTCGAAGGTTCAAATCCTTTCGCCCCGACCAGTCTTCTTTAAAATGGTGGGTGTAGCTCAGTTGGTTAGAGCACCAGATTGTGGTCCTGGGGGTCGTGGGTTCAAGCCCCATCACCCACCCCATTAACAAACTCCCTTTTTTCTTACAAAATTTTACTTTTATGCGCTTGTAGCTCAATTGGATAGAGCACCAGACTTCGGATCTGGGGGTTAGGGGTTCGACTCCCTTCAAGCGTACCACCCCGTGCGCTTGTAGCTCAGCTGGATAGAGCAACGGCCTTCTAAGCCGTAGGCCGCAGGTTCAAGTCCTGCCAAGCGTACCACCCTTTGTTTCAAATCTTAACACCTCATTTGGCACGGCTTTTTGCGATCCTAGCAGGCAAGGATCATTAACCCAAGTATTTTATACTCCACAAGTTAGGTTATTTGTCTGCACAATTAGCCACAATTCTTATTAATGGAGCCCACATGCAACAACCTGCTAGTGAAATCATCCAATCTGCCCTTGCCCTTGCTAGGACCCTGCAAACCAAGATCACGCAACACTTGAGCAGTGAGGAACGATCCTTCCATGCCAAAATGCAAAAACTCTTGAACAATCCCGCGCATAAGGTTATGCTCATTGAGTTGCTGGATCGTAGCTTTAGAGCTCATAGTAACCACGCGCGCTTTGATTTCATTGAATACACACTTAAGAAATACGGCATTGCGGATTTTTTCACCAGCTTTGAAAAGTTGTTGCTGGCGGGCTTTTTGAGCGTGGGCAAGCTTGCCCCCTCCATGAGCGTGCCTTTTTTTGTCAATCGGATTCGCCATGACACAAAAGGGTTGGTCTTAGATGAGAGTAGCGATAGCCTCAAAAGCATGATTGAAAAACGCGAAGCTGAGCACATCACGCTGAATATCAATTTGATTGGTGAGGAAGTGTTGGGGGAATCGGAGGCGGCTTACCGCATGCACAAATACCAAGAGGCGATCAAGTCTAGCTACATCAAATACATTTCTATCAAGATCACCACGATTTTTTCCCAAATTAATATCATTGACTTTGAGAGCTCTAAAGAAGAGGTGGTTAAGCGCCTAGACACCCTCTATGCCCTAGCCCTAGAGCAAAAAAAAGAACATGGGATTGACAAGTTCATTAACCTAGACATGGAGGAGTTTAGGGATTTAGAGCTCACGGTGGAGTCTTTTATGGAGTCTATCACCAAATTCCCCATCAGTGCCGGAATCGTGTTGCAAGCCTATATCCCCGACTCTTATGCCTACTTGCAAAAACTGCATGCCTTTTCTAAAGAAAGAGTGCTCAATAACCTCCCTCCCATTAAGATTCGCTTTGTCAAGGGAGCGAATATGGAGAGCGAAGAAACCATCGCCTCAATCAAGGGCTGGGAGCTCCCCACTTTCACACGTAAACAAGACACCGACTCCAACTACAATAAAATGCTAGATTTTGTGCTGGAGAATGAAAATTACAAATACATCCAAATTGGGATCGCCTCGCATAACCTCTTTGAGATCGCCTACGCTTATACGCGTATCCACACTTTAAATGATCCAGTAGCCCTAGAGCATTTTAGCTTTGAGATGTTGGAGGGCATGAGTTTGCAGGCTAGCCTAGAACTTAAAGAGATGCACAAGCTCATTTTATACGCGCCCGTGTGCGATGAAAAGCATTTTAATAACGCCATCGCCTACTTGGTGCGCCGTTTAGATGAAAACACCGCGGCCGATAACTTCATGAAAGCCTTTTTTAATCTCAGCGTGGGATCGCCGGCATGGAAAGATCAAGAGGAGCGGTTTTTAAAGAGCTTGGCGGGCATAGAGACCTTGGATAGCACCACACACCGCAAGCAGGATCGCAATATCCACCAAGCTAGCCACTCTGCCTACCCCAACAACCCCTTTAAAAATGAGAGTGACACCGATTTTATTTTGAAGGCTAATCGGGAATGGGCTAAAAAAGTTGTGGATAAGGCTAGGAATGCCCCCATTGTCGAACTTGCCCCCATCATTGGTAGAGAATATAACCTTAAAAGCCTCAAAATGATCGATGTCCTAGACAAGATTGCGCATAAAAAGATCGCCACTATTAGCCTAGCTAATGAAAACCTCATCCAAGAGGCCTTAGAATCGGCCAAAGAGAGCACCTTTGGGCATAAATCTTTAAGCGAAATCCATGCGATCTTAGCCCAAGTGGCGCAAAATTTTAGGGACAGACGGGGGGATTTGATAGGTCTATGCGCTTTAGAAGTGGGGAAAACCCTCATCGAGAGTGATGCGGAAGTGAGCGAGGCGATTGACTTTTTGGAATTTTACCCCCATAGTTTGCAAAAACTCCTAGAGGAGCACCCCCATATCCGCTTTAAGCCCAAGGGGATCGGCGTGGTGGTCGCCCCGTGGAACTTCCCCATCGGAATCTCTGTAGGCACAATTGCTGCCCCGCTGGCTGGGGGTAATGCCGTGATTTACAAGCCCTCCAGCCTTAGCGCGGTGGTGGGTTATCGCTTGTGTGAATGCTTTTGGGATGCGGGCGTGCCCAGAGACACACTCATTTACTTACCCGCTAGGGGCGAGGACATTAGCAAGCACCTTTTAAAAGACCCCGCCATTAGTTTTGCCGTGCTCACCGGCTCAGAGGATACAGCGTATCGCATGCTCCAAGCTAACCCCACCTTACATTTGAGTGCAGAGACGGGGGGTAAGAACGCCACCATTGTTACCAAAATGGCCGATCGCGATCAAGCGGTTAAAAATATCATCCATTCGGCCTTCAGCAATTCGGGGCAAAAATGTTCCGCCACTTCGCTGTTGATCTTGGAGGAGGAGATTTACAATGACCCAGATTTCAAACGCGCCTTAGTAGATGCGACCAAGTCCATGAGTGTAGGCGACCCCCTAGAACTCAAGCACAAGATTGGCACGCTAGCCGATGTTCCAGATGCTAAGGTGCAAAAGGCGTTAAACCATATTGGCGAGCATGAAGAGTGGGTGTTGCAACCCGAGTTTGTGGATAATAACCCCTACTTGATGAAACCCTGTATCAAATACGGCACCAAGTCTGGGGATTACACCCACACCACCGAGCTTTTTGTGCCCTTGCTCTCCGTGATGCGGGCCAAGGACCTTAAAGAGGCCATTGAGATTGCCAATGCAACTGGATATGGCTTAACCGGGGCTTTAGAGTCTCTAGATGAGCGCGAATGGGAGTATTATGCCGAGCATATTGAGGTGGGGAATGTCTATATCAACAAGCCCAGCACCGGAGCGATTGTCTTGCGCCAACCCTTTGGGGGGATTAAAAAATCCGCTGTGGGACTAGGGCGCAAGGTGGGGATTTACAACTATGTTACCCAGTTTGTAGAGATTGGAGAATTGCCCAATGCAACCCCCATTACCGATGTGAGCGCGACTCCCTTTATCCAAGCCTTGGAGTCTTTTAACCAGCACCACCAAAATGCACACAACCAAATCGTGCAAATGGCTAAAAGTTATGCCCACTACGAGCAACACGAGTTTAACCAAAAAAGGGATTTTGTGCAGATCCGCGGTGAGGAGAATTGGTTTTCTTATACCAAAGTTTCTAGCATTGGCTACCGCGTGCGCCCTGAAGATGGCTTATTGGAACTCTTTAGCGTCTTGATGGGGGCTGCGGTGAGTCAAATCCCCTTAACTATCAGCTTATCTAGCGATGTGGATAATCTGCATTTTGCCACGCTCTTAGAGTGCTTGGAATATATCAAGCACCACTTCAACCCCACCATTTGCTACGAGAGTTTGGAGGACTTTTGTGCCAAATTGGGCGATTTTGGGCGCATACGCTACTTTGGTAGAAATTTAGACGCACTCTACCAGGCCAGTGCAGATTTAGGTATTGTAGTGGCCAATGCCAAACCTCTAACCTGTGGGCGTTTTGAGCTACTCAATTACCATCTAGAAAAATCAGTCAGCATTTCTTACCACCGCTATGGAAATTTGGGTGCACGCGGGCTTAAAGCAAAGGACGCGCATGCACATTAGCTACCAGATTTTAATCGTCTTTGTGCTCTATTCGGTTTTGATGCTTTACATTGGGTTTTATTTTTACCGCAAGAATGAAACCACCGAAGATTATTTTTTGGGCGATCGCTCCATGGGACCTGTGATTAGTGCCTTAAGTGCGGGGGCAAGCGATATGAGCGGGTGGCTTTTAATGGGCTTGCCCGGGGCGTTGTATGTGGGCGGGTTGGTCAATAGCCATATTGCCATTGGATTAACCATTGGGGCGTTTATCAACTGGTCGCTGGTGGCTAAACGCCTGCGAGTCTATACCAGCGTGATCGCCAATTCGATCACCATCCCGGATTACTTTGAAACCCGCTTTAGCGATGACAAGCACATTCTGCGCTTCATCTCGGCGATCGTGATCTTGATTTTTTTTACTTTTTATGTTTCCTCAGGGCTGGTGAGTGGGGCTAAACTCTTTGAAGCCACCTTTGGGGTCAAATACACCCATGCCCTTATTGTGGGCACTTTGATCATTGTTACCTACACCTTTTTAGGGGGCTATAAGGCGGTGTGTTGGACAGACTTAATCCAAGGCTTGCTCATGATGGGTGCGCTCATTGTGGTGCCCTGCATGATGCTCTACCACTTGGGTGGATTTGAGGCGGGTTTTGCCACGATTGCCAAAATCAAGCCTGAAAATCTCACCTTTTTACAGGGGACTTCTATTGTGGCGGTGATCTCTAGTTTGGCGTGGGGCTTGGGCTATTTTGGACAACCCCATATTTTGGTGCGTTTCATGTCGATTCGCTCCATCAAAGAGATTCCCCAAGCAACCGCCATTGGGATTGGCTGGATGGGGATTAGTCTAGCGGGGTCTTGCTTGATTGGGCTCTTGGGTGTAGCGTATGTGACTAAATTCCATCTCAACTTAGCCGATCCGGAAAAAATCTTCATTGAAATGAGCGCAACCCTATTTAACCCTTGGATGAGCGGGATTCTCTTAAGCGCAATCTTAGCGGCTGTGATGAGCACGGCTAGCTCCCAGCTTTTAGTGAGCTCCTCAACCATCGCTGAGGATTTTTATGCCAAAGTCTTTAACAAGCAAGCCCCGGTTAAAACCGTTATGGTGGTCAGCCGCGCCTCTGTGCTAGCCGTGGCGTGTATTGCCTTTTTTATCTCCCAAGATCGCAACGCTAGCGTGCTTAAAATCGTGTCTTATGCGTGGGCGGGCTTTGGGGCCAGTTTTGGAACCGTGATCCTCTTTTCGCTCTTTTGGGCGCGCATGACACGCCTAGGGGCGATTATGGGCATGGTCTTTGGGGCGGGCATGGTGATCTTATATGATAAATTTGGCAAGGGCTTTTTGGACATTTATGAGATCGTGCCCGGATTTTTGGCTAGCTCTTTGGCCATCATTATTTTCAGTTTGCTAAGTCCCGTGCGTCCGGGCACAAAAGAGGCCTTTGATCGGGTGATGCAAGAGATCAGAAAGGGGTAACCCACCCCATAGTATAGTTGGCTATCATGAAGGGCTGACCTTGTTTTACACCATTGCTCCCTTTGCTAAAACCAAGCCCCTAACCTATGAAAGCCAAGCAAGCCTAGAGATAGGTGCTTTGGTCAAAATCCCCCTCCAAAAACGCCAAGTTTTAGGCGTGGTGCTAGGAGAGTGCCCTAAGCCCCAGTTTGCATGCAAGCTAGCCACCCCCACCAACACCTATTTTAACCCCCACCAAATGCTACTATTACGCTTCATCACGCATTATTATTGTGCAGAACTAGGCGTGGTTGCACCCCTATTTTACCCCTTTAAAAACCCCCCTCTACCCCCCATCCAGAGCACTAGTCCCTGCCCACAAACCCCACTAAGCCCTGCCCAACAAGAAGCCTATCAAGCCCTCCACCCCCTCAAACAAGCCTTACTTTTTGGGGATACGGGCAGTGGCAAGAGTCATATTTACGCCCATCTGATCGCAAGCAAGCTTTCAGAAAGGTCAAGCGCGCTTTTGTTACTCCCCGAAATTGCTCTAACCCCCCAGCTTTACCGCACGCTTTTAGACAACTTTGGATCGTTGGTGGGTTTGTGGCATAGCAAGCTCAAGCCAGCACAAAGAACAGAACTTTTAGACAAACTACACCGCCAGCAAGTGCGTATCGTGGTGGGCACGCGCAGCGCGCTTTTTTTGCCCATGCCAAATCTAGGACTCATCATCATCGATGAAGAGCATGATCATTCTTACAAATCCAACCAAGCCCCCTACTACCACGCCCGCGACAGTGCCCTCTATCTCTCCACCAAAATGCCCATCCAAGTGATTCTAGGTTCAGCCACCCCTAGTTTGCGTAGTTACTACATGGCGCAAAAAAACCAGCACTTGGTGCGTTTAAAGGGGCGTTTTTTTGACACGCATAAAGAAATCATCTTTGAAGATCACAACAGCGCGATCACCCCTTTTTTATGCGCGCATTTGCAAGAGGCTTTGGATCACAAGCAACAAAGCATGATTTTTGTGCCCACCCGGGCGCATTTTAAAAAACTCTTGTGCCAAGCGTGCGGGCAGGGGGTGTGTTGCCCTTTTTGCAGTGTCAATATGAGCTTACACCTCAAAGATCAATGCATGCGTTGCCACTATTGCCAACACAGCGAACAGATTCCCAGTATTTGCCCTCACTGCCAACATGATTTATTGCAGGGCAAACGCATGGGTACGCAGCAGATTAAAAAAGAATTAGAAGAACTCCTACCCCATGCCCGCATAGGCATTTTAGACAAGGATCACACCCACACTAATACCCAAATCCAGCACATCTTAGACGCGCTCAAAGCCCAAGAAATAGACATCTTAATTGGCACGCAAATGATCGCCAAGGGGCATGATTACCCCCAAGTGAATTTGGCTATTATTTTGGGTCTAGATGAAATCTTGCACAATGGGAGTTATGCTAGCTTTGAACAGGGGGTGAGCTTGATGCACCAAATTGCCGGGCGCAGTGCCCGTAAAAACAAGGGGAAGGTTTTGATCCAAACACGCAATCAAGCTTTTTTAAGCCCTTATATCCAAGATTATGAAGTGTTTTTGCAAGAGGAGCTTAAAATGCGCGTGCCAAGCTTCCCCCCCTTTAAACGCCTAGCCCAGCTAACCTTTAGCGCATCCAGTGAGCTCAAGGCTCAAGAAAAGATGCAGGCTATGCTAACACACATCGAGTCGATTTTACCCCTCGGTGTGCAGGTTTTAGGGGCAGGCCCTGCACGCGTGGCTAAGATCGCCAAGTCTTACCGCTATGAAATTTTATTAAGTGCAAGCTTAACGCCCTCTTTACTGCAAATGTTGCACCAACTCCAAGAACTCAAAGCAGATTTTAAAATTGTGCTAGACCCCCTAGACATTTAGAGCACCGCCCAAAGCTGCTAGGTAGAGGGCACTCCCCTCGCTGGTTAAAATCAAAGGGGAGGGCGTGCTATAAATCTCTCTGCTGGCAAATAACGCCCTCTCTGGCGGGCTAAACCCCCCTTCAGGACCTATGATAACCCCATTTTTTAGACTTTTTTGAGCAGGCATGCTAGGCGCGCCTAGATCAAAGACACAGGCTTTAGGGTAGGTTTCTAGGGCTGTTTGGGTGTTGCCCAACACCTCTAAAGCCATCAAATCGCTGCGCCCACTCTGCTCGCATGAGGCGATCAAGATTTTTTGGAAACGCTCCATTTTGGGGGTGTCTAGTTTTTCATCGTGTTGGCTATAAGCCGCATAAAAAAAGCTGATTTGGCTAACCCCCATTTGGTTAAGATAGGGCAAGACCTTTTCAATATTTTTTAAATGGATGATCGCCCAAATAAGATGTATGGGGTGGGTGGGGCATATCCGGCTCTCTTGGGCTGACTGCAAGCTTAAAAGGGCGTATTTTTTATGGATCGTAACGGGTTTGTAAAAATACAAGTTGTCATCTTGCAGATTGCGCATGGCAATGCTTTGGCTAGCGGGCGTGCGGCGGCTCAAATAAAGGTGGCGGTAAGCCTGCCCTTCTAAGAGCACTTCGGGGGCTTTGGCTTGGGGGTGGTAGAGAAAACGCATTAAAAAATTTGGGGGATAAAAAATGCACTAGAGAGCAAAAGATTGAGCGTGTAGAGTCCTTGAGACCAGCGGATATATTTTTGCATGTATGCCTCTTTTATGCGCGCGTGCTTGAGTTTTTTAATGCGCTGGATTTCCCCTAGGCTGATAAGCCCCAACGCAAGACCCATCAAGAGCACTTTTAAAGACCCGCTAAAGCCCTGCATCGCCCAAATAAAAACCCCGCTAAAAAACCCGATGGCCACCCACATGAACACGATCACCATCATGGCATAGAGGCGTTTGTTGAGCGTGGCATAATTTTTCAGATACCCCAACCAAAACAAATTAGCCCCAAAAATCAGCGGGCCTAAGCCCATGCAAAAAGCGTGGAAGTTAATGGCATCGATTAAAGCCTGTGTTGCCATCGGTTTAAAAAAGGGGGCCCAGCCCCTACCCCCTCCAAAAGTGGCTATGCCTTAGAAGTTATAGACATAGTTGAAGAAGACAGAAACATTGCGCTTGTAGGCAATTTTGAGCTCAGAGCCATCTACGCCAGTCCCATTGAAGAAGTAGTTGGTTGCTAGCGGGATGCGCAAGCCGATTTCAAAACCATTGTGGCGATTCACATTGGTTCTAAAGCCGATGTTGATAGGCACTTGGAAGTAGCTAGTGTTCATGCTAGCCTTGCCTCCACCGGCCTTGATCTGTTCCATGAGATTTTTATAGTAGCTCATGCCTTTCACATTCCAAGAGCTACCCGCAAGCATCAAGCCCGCAAACATACCCACGGTATGGTTGCCATCTTTGCTTTCAAAGAAGTTATAAAGGGCATCCACACCCGCACCATAGACGAAGTTATCCACATCATCCGCATCGCTCACATTAAAGGTGCCGTGTTGGTAGCTAAAGCTGGCATAGTAGCGCAAGCCCCAGCGTTTCTTTTTGCCAAAGAATTGCTTATAACCAAACTGGACATTGATCCCGTACATGTTCCCATTGTCGGTACTGAGCACGGGGCGGCGGGGTGCATTTTCGGCGTTGAGAATTTTTTGCACCTGCCCGTTTGCCATAAACTTCGCTTGGGCCGCCATCGCTATGGACTTGAGATTGGTGATTTTGCCCATCAAAGCTTGCAAAGCAACGAGATTGGCTTGGCGTTGTTGGGGGGTTGCGGGGGTGTTGTCCCCAAAGCCTTTTTTGAGGTAGCCCACAAGCGCGCTTTTTTGCACCATCGCCTGGGGTGCCGCATCTGTAGCCGCATTGCTCAAGGCAACCATAGCCTGCACGATTTGTTCTTGCAAGGCACCGATCTGATTCACCAAATTACCCAACTGCGCCTGCACCTGAGACACGCCGAAGTTGGTATTTTGGGAGACACCTTGCGGGCCATAGATGGTTTCTACAAGGTTTGTTACGGCATTTTGGAGGTTGGTAACCCCACTGAGCACAGCCGCATTCTGAGCAATATTGTCAATTCCGCTCACGTTCAGACTGGAAGCAGCAACACCATCGGATAAGGCATTGATCACTGTCCCAAACTGATACCCGGGGTCAGCAGCAATCGATCTAGCTTGGACCGTGACAACCCCAGTGGGCCCATTGAGGGATTGGATATAGTTCTTCCCGGTTGCTTGTAAAGAAGCCACGGTGTCACTCGAGCTTTTAGAGGCCCCACCTGCCAAAGTTTGGAGATAGCCAGCCGCATTCTTGTTACTGGTCTGTGCCGCTTCATAGGCTTGGGCCAGTTGGGCAGCTGCACTATCGCTATTGTAAGCGATGATCGTGCCTGCATTCTTTTCCAAGCCGGCGATAGCACCTGTCAAGGCTTCAAGTTGTTGTTTGGTGAGCGTACCATTGCTCAGAACAGCAGCACCACTTGCCGTGTTGACCCCCGCTTTTTGGAGGGCTTGCACCGCATTAGCGTTAGCCACAAGCGCATTCGCATTATCGCCCACTTCTGTGGAGTTGTTAGAGTAGTTAGCGGTGTTAGCGATGGCATCCCCAACCATCAAGGCCTTGATGGCAGCTTGCAACTGCGGGCTGTTTTGATATGCACTGCTATTGACCACATTTTGAATCGCGGTTTGCAACTGCGCAGGAGTGGCTGTGCTGATGTATTGTGAGACAGTCTGGCCACCGATTGCTTCCAACCCATCTGCTTGCAACTGCTGGGCAATCAACCCGCCTATGCCCATTGGTTTTGTGCCCAAAGCACTCATATTCGGAGACCCCCCAGAGGGAACAAGGGTGCTCAAATTATTGGTGATATAGGCAACTTGGTTACCCACACTCGTAACATTATTAAAAGCTTGGGCATCGCTGATCGTGTTGGCGATCACGGAAACCTGACCGGCTTTCAAGCCTGCTACACCGCCACTAGCGATCGCCGCGGTAGCTAAGTTGTAGGCATCGATGAGTCCGGCAACATTAGCCAAGCTGATGTTGGTTTGGCCAGTGACCTTATCTAAAGCCGTGATCTGGGCATTGATTTGTTGCGCGGCGCTGGCGAAGGCTGAGAGCGTCCCACTGGTGATGGTTGCAGCGTTAGTGCTCCCCACAACGCCACTAATGGCATTTTGGACTTGGGTTACTAGATTTGTGAGAGCTTCACCAGCACCTGGGAGAGAGGTTGCATCCTTGCCCTGGAAATACTGCGCGACCCCGTTTTTAGGGTTATTCAAAGCATCCATCAAACCTTGCACCAAACTTGCCGCGCTGTTATTGCCATAGCCTTCCGTGATATTGTTAAGATTATCGGGTACAAGGCTATTGCTACTACTAACCGCATTGCTAAAGTTGTTGAGCAAACTAGCCACCGCACCGTCATTGGCACTACCATTAAGGGCGGTGATCGCAGTGCTAACAGCAGTTGCCCCCGTGCCAAGATTGACAACATCTGTGGTGTTGCCCCCATTGAGCTCCTGATTGAGCGTGTTGATGGCTTGGAAGGCTTGGTAAAGCGTGCTGTTTGTGTAGTTGGCGGTGGTGAGCTTATCATCCAAATTAACCCCAGTGAGGACACCTGCGGGTGCAGAGGTAATATTAAAAGCCGTGCCTGCTAGGTCTGCTGTGCTACCACCTTTGCCGGTTGTGGTGGCGGCTAGGGCGTTGGTGACATTGCTCAAGTTGTTGTCCAAGTTGTTTAAGCTACCAGTGCTCACAGAACCATAGAGGCTAGCCAAATTGGTGGCGGCAGCCGCGGCAGTTTGGAGCGCGGTTTGGGTATTCCCACTGGTAGCACCCACCAAAGTCCCCCAAGCATTAATCGCCGTGCTACTTTGGGTGATCACATTGCTCAAGTTTGTTAAGGCCTGTTGGGTTAGGCTTGTTGTGGCGGCATAGTTCCCATCGGCTTGTAGGGTGCCATAATCGTTTGCCACATTCCCGTTAAAACCAGCCGTGCTCAAATTGGTCAGGGCATCTTTAAACTTAGTGTTGGTTTTGCTATTGGCAAAAGCGTCCAACAGGGCAACTGGGTTGTTGTTCAAAGCGTCTTGGACTTGGGTGTTCAAACCCTCCAAGTAATTATAGCGGTTGATCAAGTTTTGGATGGCTTGTAAGCCCGCTTGCGTGGCTGTGGTGGCTACAGTATCAGGAGCGGTGCCTGTGAGCATGTTTGCCAAGACCTGTTCAATTTGCGCGACATCCTGTGTGGCATTAGCCCCCTTGAGCCCGTTCAACACGGCTGTATTTTGTTGGTAAATATTGATTTGCCGGATCACACCCAAAAGACCAGCTGTGTCTAGAGTTGCACCACCTTTATTGATTGCGCTCAGCGCCGTTTGCAAGGCACCATAGGCTGCTGCTGCTGTTTGGGCATTGACAAAAGCAGATGCCGTGCTTTGATCAACAGTCAAGCTATTCCCACCAGAGGCATTAGCTGTGGCCAAGCCCGTATCTGCTGTGGCCAAAGTATTGACCGAGTCTTGGAGGCTTGTAGCCAAATTGAGCAACTTCAGCACAGAACTTGCAGCGGTGGCATCATTCCCGCTAAGGGTGAGATTGGCAACCTGATTGTTGGCATTAAGCGCGTCATTAAAGGTGCTCAACAACTTGTTGGTGGTTACAATCGCCGTCCAAGCGGTGGTGGCTGTATTGGGAGTGTTGACCAAGGTAGCTAGCTCGGCTGAATTGTTTGTCTCCAAGGCTGTGATCACCTTCGCCTGATTGCCCGCATCATTGGTTTTTAGATCCCCTGTGATCTTGGCCCACTCGCTTGCAATGGTCTGCACGGGCGTGTTGGTGACAAAGGCATCGGTGAAGGCCTGTGTGGCACCATTAGCATTGGCGATGTCCCCAATGGCACCCATAATTGTGTTGAGGGCTTGGAGGTTGTTAAAGTAGTTCGTGGCGTAGGCATTCTCTTTTAAGTTCCCGCCCACAGCAGTAGAGCCAATCCCTTGTGCGGTGGAGTTCCCGGTGGCGATATTGGAGGTGTTGGCAAGCCCGCCTTGATCCCCAAAGCTAGCCGTAGCCGCCCCTGTCGCGGTGTTCAAAGTCTCCAGAAGGCCCACAATGCTAGCCAAATTGTTAGACCCGGTGCCCATTAAGGTGCTAATAACACTCGTTGAAGCGGTGCCCCCATTGAGGTCTTTACCCAATTGTGTGAGTGCACCACTCAGAGAATTGACCGCCACGACCGCATTAGCCATTTGTGCACTGGAAACATCCAAGCCACCCGTGCCCAGTAAGCTACTGGCTGCTTGGGAGTCAATGCTGACAGTCCCAGTCACGTTCCCCAACAACAAGTTTTGTTGGTCTTGCAAATAGGTCAAACCAGCAGTGATGCTTTTTTGTAAGGTTGCGATCGCCTGTTTGGCATCGCCCGCTTGGACGGCTGTCCAAAACTCTTTGCTCGCACCGGTTGCAACGGTAGGCGTGGCGCTATACCCCGCTAAAAGCGCGTTGATGCCCTCTAGAGTGCTGGTGATCAAGCCCGTGTCATTCGCACCGTTTTTAGGGGCGTTTAACAAGTTGTTAAACTGGTTGAGCGCGTAGGCGTAATCACTTTGAGCCGTCGCACCAACGCCGGTAACATTGGCGGTGAGGGCGTTGACATATTGGTTCAACAAAGTATCGGCGTTTTTGATTTCCGTAATGGTGTTGTAGATCAGACCGGCATTGTTGGCCGCATCGGCTTTATTTTGTGCCTCAGCCGCGCCCCCATTGAGCAAGGCATTAGCGGCCGCATTGTTGGCAGCAACGCCCAATGCCGCACCCAAACCGGCTTGCCCGCTAGTGCTGAGCATTTTATTGAGCGTGTTCACATTCCCCGCATAGGAGGCAGCCAAGCCGATCAATTTAGCTAGGGCGGCATTGCTCGCCTGGGCTTGGCTTAATTGGTTAGCCAACCCAGAAGCAACGATGGATTGATCGATGGGGTTGCCAGCCGTGGCGGTGGCAGATTTGGTAACCGTATCTGGAGCACTGGTGCCAGAAGCACTATCCCCAATTTGTGCGGGGTATAGCGTGGTGGTGTTTTGGACTTTACCACTTGTAGGCTCGTTGGTCGCACTGACGCTACTTTGTGTGGTGTTGTCCACTAATTTTTGCAATCCAGAAATGGCATTTTGGAACTCTTGATAGGGGCTGATTGTCTTGGCACCTGTGCCCGATCCGCTACTGATTGAGGGGTTGAACAGATTAAAGACCGCTTTAAGAGCATCCCCGCTCAGTGCACCACCACCGCCCCCAAAAGTGCTGCTACTCAAGGCTGTTCCGGCACCACCCCCAATGGTGGTTGCACCGGCTTTAATCTCTGCCATCGCTTGGGAAGCTTGTTGGAGCTTGTTAAAGACTGCTGATTGGACATTGGTCGCGGCTGTGATGCCCAGGGCTTTAGCCTGATCGCTACCCAAAGAGCTTACTAAGCCTTGATAAGCGTCCCAAACAACTTTGTAAGCACCCGGATTAACAATGCCATTAAGAGCATTTAAAGCTGTCTTGACGGCATCTTCGTTGTTGGCATAATCATTTCCTGCTTTGCTAACAGTTACCCCCGCTAATGCATTGATCACCGCATCTACATTGGCATCCGCACTGCTCAAGCCCTGAGGGGTTGTGGCTGTGGGGCTGGCGATGTTGAGGACGTTGTTTAGAATCGCATCGGCATTGGTGTTGTAGGCCACAACTGCAGTTGCCACTGTGGTGGCATTGGCATTCAACGCAGTGTCACTTGTGGCAATCCCCCCAGAAATCAAGCCATTGAGCGTGGCCAAGCCATCCAAGGCATCTAGGGCTCCGGGAGAACCTGTCGCGCTGTAGTTGGTCCCTTGGCCACTAGAAGGTGCAGTACCTGTGGGGACAATACTACTGGTCGCATCAGGCGTGCCGAACATGATGCTATTGATGGTTTGGATGCTTTGGGCTAGATTGCCGGTGGCGGTCTGAGTTTTTGCAGTTGCCGCAGCTGCCGCAGCTGCCGCATTGGCTAGGGCAAGCCCCGCGCTGTAAATGGTGTTCCCACTCCCGCTATTGGATAGCAAGGTGCTCAAATCTTGCCCGTAGTCGTTGCCATTGCCATTGGCACTCTTAAGGTTTGTGTTATCTGCCAAACCTGCGATGTTTTGATAAATGGTGGTCATCAACTTGTTGGCATTAGTGCTATCTGTACCGGGATCGCTTAAGGTTGAGCTTGTGGAAGTGAATGCCCCAGCAACAGCTGCGGTCGCCCCGGTGCCAATATTGGTTTTATTGCCCCCAGTAGCGGTAACACTCCACCAACTAGACCCGCCTAGGGTGCCCGTGCCTAGGACATTGCCCGCTGATGAAACACCGCTGAAGCTAGCGCGATCAGAGTAGTAAGTGCCTGCCATGTTTTGGACTTGTTGCAACCAAGGCTTGAGCGTGGTCCAGTCGTAGATGTTCAAACTGCCCAAGGTGGTGTCGCTCAAGGTTTGGGTCGCTCCACCTAAAGTTGTGCCGAGTAGACCACTAGCACCGTTGAATAACCCACTAGACCCATAGAGGACATAGCTAGTAACAGCGGGGTTATTAGTCCCCGGGGTGGTGTTAGCCGCCCCAGCACCCGCTACACCCGTGGGTGCAGAACCACTAGGGCCAAGGATGCTAGGGCTGGTATTGCCCGCAACACTCCAAGACCCGCCTAGTATCCCAGAAACCGAATCGACAAGCTGATCGATGGTGATATCAGCCGCATCCAAAGCGGGTGCACCGCTAAAGCAAAAAGCCAAAGCCAAACTTAAACTTCTAGTTTTCATTATCTCTCCTTACGATCCTAGTTTTTCCCTACGGCTTCCCTACAGGAATGGTGTTATTACCGCCCCCAGCCGGATTTGTGGTCAGACTACCCAGTTGGGGCACGGTAACACCACTACCACCCGTGTTAGCACCCAAAACCAATGCGTTTGAGTTAGAGCTGTAGTTAGGTTTGGGCCCTACCAGCGACTGCGCGCGAGTCATGTTGGAATATTGGAAGCCGACACTCCCATAAAAGCCACTATTTTCTGCTAAGAGTAAGCTACTGGATAAAAGCAATGTTGCAACGCTAAAGCTAGCAAAATGTCGGATATGCATAACGGTCCTTTTCCTTTTTATGAAGTAGGCACCTATTCTACATAAACTTAGCTTAAATCAATCCTTAAAATTTTAAGTTTTTATTTTTATTTGTGAATATTTAACTTACGTTTAAGAATTAATGACCCTATAGTTATGGTTTCTCGTGGTTTTTTAAAAATCCAACAGTTTTGCGCTTGTGCTATAATACCTGCTATTCCATGTTTTAAGGAGTTGCATGCGTGTAGCCGTCTTTGGGGGCGGGGCGTGGGGGCGCGCCCTAGCCTTTGCCTTTGGGCATAAAAACCCCACGATCATCATCTCACGCCAAAATTTAGCCCCCTTGCTGATGCCCTTAAATAAACATTTGGTGCTCAAAGGGCATGACCCAATCTTGCAAGCTAATTTTGATCAAGGCATGCAAGCCGATTTGTTTGTGGTCGCCATCAGCGCGCAACATTTGCGTGCATGGTTTGAAAAAGCCAATCTGCCCTACACGGCTAAAATCTTAATGGCGTGCAAGGGGATTGAGCTTGGCGGGGCGTTTGTGAGCGATATTGCTAAAAATTTCATCGCCCTAGACAATCTGTGCTTTTTAGCCGGTCCGGGCTTTGCTAAGGAGATCATGGCTAGCCTGCCCTGCGCTTTGGCGGTGCATTCTAGTAATGCTAGCCTAGCTAATAGCTACGCCCAAGCCTTGCCGGCTTTCATGCGCTCCTATGTGCAAAATGACATCAGAGGGGGGGAGATTGCCGGGGCGTATAAAAATGTGATCGCCATTGCTGCTGGGGTGTGCGATGGGCTGGAGTTAGGTCAGGGGGCTAAGGCCTCTTTGCTGGCCCGGGGGCTAGTGGAGATGTGCCGTTTTGGGACTCACTTTGGGGGCAAGGTGGAGACCTTTTTAGGGCTATCCGGGGCGGGGGATTTGTTTTTAACGGCCAATTCGCTTTTTTCACGCAATTACCGCGTGGGGCTGGGGCTGGCACAATTTAAGAGCCTAGAGAGCATTTTAGAGGAATTGGGGGAAGTGGCAGAGGGGATCAAGACCACACAAGCCATCGTGCAGATCGCCCAAAGAGAGAATATCTACACCCCGATCGCCTCTGAGCTCCAACACCTCTTAGAGGGCAAAAACCCCTTAGAGAGCATGAACACCTTGATCAAACGCTAGGATTGAAGATGATGACTTTTTCAGACATTCTTTTGGCATTGCAAGATTTTTGGCAAAAACAAGGTTGTTTGATCATCCAGCCCTATGACATCCCAGCTGGGGCGGGGACTTTCCACCCGGCCACGCTTTTAAGGAGCTTGGATAGCCAGCCTTGGAGCGTGGCTTATGTCGCCCCCTCACGCCGCCCCACCGATGGGCGTTATGGGGAAAACCCTAATCGCTTGGGCAGTTACTACCAGTTCCAAGTGCTCATCAAGCCTAGCCCGCTGAACATCCAAGAATTGTATTTAAAATCCTTGCAAGCCTTGGGGATTGACTTTAGCCAGCACGATGTGCGTTTTGTGGAGGATAATTGGGAGTCGCCCACTTTGGGGGCTTGGGGCTTGGGCTGGGAGGTGTGGCTAGATGGCATGGAGATCACGCAATTTACCTACTTCCAGCAAGTGGGCGGGCTAGCTTGCCACCCCGTGCCCATTGAGATCACCTACGGGTTAGAACGCCTAGCAACCTATATCCAAAATGTGGATTCGATCTTGGATATTGTTTGGAGTGTCCGGGATCAAAAGCCCATTTTGTACAAAGAGGTCCATTTAGAAAGTGAGTATGAGTTTAGCCATTACCATTTTAACCATGCGCGCCTAGATTTCCTCATGGATTGCTTTGAGCGCAACCAAGAGGAGGCGCGCCATTGCTTGGAGCAAGAACTGCCCTTAGTGGCTTATGACTTTGTGATGCTCAGCGCGCATTTTTTTAACGTGCTGGACGCTAGAAAAGCCCTCTCTGTGGCTAAACGTCAAGAGTGTATTTTAAAAATCCGCCAGCTGGCTAAGGCGTGTGCGCTGCTTTACAAAGAGCAAGAGGGCGCGCGTTTGGAGCGCCTATGCCAATAGGGGAGATTTACGCTTTTTTAGACCAACTTAGCCCTTTTAGCTTACAGGAGAGTTGGGACAATAGCGGGCTGAACTTGGGGTCTTTGGGCTCAGAGTTTGAGCGAGTCGCCATTAGCCTAGAGGCTACGCTAGAGCTGGCTCAAGAAGTCAAACCTAAAACGCTCATCTTAACCCACCACCCGCTTTTTTTCAAGCCCATCAAAAATTTTGACCCCACGCTTTACCCTTGCAACATCGCCCAAATTTTGATCCAAAAATCTTGTAGCTTGATTGCCTTGCACACTAATTTTGATCAAACCCATTTGAATGCGCATTTTGCTAGCTTGTTGGGCTTTGAGAACCTAGAGGCACTCGGCTTTGCCCTGCAAGGCCAGATAGAACGCATCGCTTTAGGGGGTTTAGCCCAACAGGTGCAAAAACGCCTCAACTTGCCCTATGTGCGCTTCGTGCGGGGGGCTAGCCACATTGAGCATATCGGGGTCATTTGTGGATCGGGGGGGTTTTATTTAGATACCCTAACAAACCCACCCCCCAATTTTTGCCTGATCACCGGGGATTTAAAACACCATGAGAGCATGGCCGCCCGCAGTCGGGGGATTAGCCTCATTGAGGTCGAACATTATGCGAGTGAAAAGGCTTTTGTGCCCTTGTTGCACGATCTATTACAACCCTATATCTTGCAAACTCAGTTAAAGCATGTTAGACTTTTTGATTGCAAAAGTCCATTCACCCTAAAGGCACATTGATGAATATCCATTTATCCCAACTCATTGAGATCGCACAATTAGATAAAGACATTGAGGCCCTAGAGCCCTTAATCAAGGAAAAGCGCGCAGATTTAGATAAGGCCCTTGCCAATAAAAGCAAGAAACAAGCCGAACATGCCCTACTGGAAGAGGAAAAAAGGGCTCTAAATATACAAATTGGCAAAAATGAACAAATGCTCCAAGAAACCAATGGCAAGATTGAGAGTATCCAAAGGAAAATCTCACAAGTAAAATCGGAACGTGAATTGCGCTCCCTCAACATTGAGGAGGACATCACCAAAGAGCGTGCCAACCAAGCCAATAAAGAGATCGATCGTTTGCAAAATGAGATCGCCCATAAAAGTAAGCTTCAAGAGAGTTTGGACAATTCCTTGCAAAATTTAGAGGAACAGATCAAAATCCTTGAAAAACAAGTCGAACTAGACACCATCCAGCTCAAAGAGGAGCAACAAGAGATTTTCCACAAAAAGCAGGAATTGACTCTTAAAATGGATCGTAAGCTCATCGCCTTTTATGAGAAAATCCGCCGTTGGGCAGGAAATACCTGCGTGGTGAGTGTGAAGAAACAAGCCTGCGGGGGGTGCTTTATCCGCATTAACGATCGCACCTATGCGGAGCTTTTGAGCAGTGGGGACATCCTCACTTGCCCGCATTGTGGCCGTATTTTGTATGCACATACCCCACCTGCAGAGGTTGCCAATCAAGCCCTTTGAGTTTCTCTATACGGGCATTTTGGCTAGCTTGCATGGGCTTGCCTTGCCCCTAGTGGGGCTCTTTAGCCTCAAATCTAAATACCAGCACTCCCTCAAAGCGCGCTTTTTAGCCCGCAAGCACGCTTTAGACTTCCCCCCGACCTTGTGGTTCCATGCCTGTTCTTTTGGGGAAATCAAGTCTTTACAAGCCTTGTTAGATCAATTCCCCCAAGTCCCCATTTTGCTCACCACCACCACCCAAACCGGCTTTGAGCTGGCTTGTGCCACTTATGCGAAAAACCCCCGTATCCAAGTGCGCTTTTTGCTCTTTGAAACGCTCTTATTTTTGTGGCGCAAGGATTTAGCGCATTTAAAAGCCCTAGTGGTTACGGAGGCTGAATTGTGGTTTAATGTTTTTAGGCTAGCTAAAAGTGTGGGGGCACAAACCTTTTTGATCAACGCGCGCATCTCTAAGCGTTCCTACCCACGCTACCAACGCTTCAAGGGTTTTTATACCCGCCTATTCAAACAAGTTGATCACATTTATGCCCAAACCCCCTTAGATCAGGAACGCCTAGCCACTTTGGGCGCGCAAAATGTCCAGATTTTCCCCAATCTCAAACTCTTTAACCCCCCTAAGGTTTCTCACACCTACACCAAACCCGATCATTTGATTGTTTTAGCTGCCAGCACCCACCCCGGGGAGGAAGAATTGATCTTAAAAGCCTTTTTGGCCCTCAATGATCCCCATGCTAGGCTTTTGATCGCCCCGCGCCACCCAGAGCGTTTTGCAGAGGTGAAAACCCTACTAGCCCATCAAAGCACCGCCTTTAATAGCCTCTCCAAGGGTTTTGATCTGGATAAGTCGGTCTTTGTGATCGATAAGTTGGGCGTGCTCAACGATTTTTACCCCTTAGCCGATGTGGTGATCTTGGGGGGGAGTTTTGTGCCCATTGGGGGGCATAACCCCTTAGAGCCCGCCTTTTTTGGGGTCAAGCTCATCAGTGGCAAGCACATTTTTAACCAACAAGCCCTATTTGCTTGCGTGCAAAATTACGCCTTGATCGAGCCCGAACAACTGAGTGCCACTCTAGCCAACCACGCCCAGCTATTGCCCAGCTTTTTAGACACCCACAACCACCAAATCAATGAATTAGCCCATGCCATCTACCCAACCAGCCTATAAACTCTTGAGTCTCCAGCTAGACATTTCGCACAAAAAAGCTAAAGCCCTCATTGATCGGGGCTTGGTGGGGTTGGGGGGCAAACCCTTAAGATTAGCGCGTGCTAAGTTACCCTTAGATACGCATTTTAGCCTACTAACCCCCCAAAGGGCCGGCATTCTCTATCAAGATGATCACCTGCTAGCCTTGAATAAAAGCGCACACACGGAGAGCTATGCCCTGCAAAGACAACACCCGCCCTACCAGCTTTTACACCGCCTAGATCAAGGCACCAGCGGGGTTTTACTCTTGGCCACCGAACCACTTTACACCCAAGCCCTGCAAGCCTTTAGGCAAAGAAAAGTTTATAAAGAATACTTAGCGGTGGTGCAGGGGGTGATTAAAGAGCCCCAAACCCTCAAAATACCCCTCAGAGTGCAAAAAAGCCACCGCCATTTTAGCAAGGGCTTTGTAAAAACCTATATGGACCCTAAAGGGCAAGAGGCGATCACACACATTAGCCCGCTAGCCACCCACAAAAATTACACGCTCTTAAAAGTGGTGATCAAAACGGGGATCACCCACCAAATCCGCGCCCACTTAAGTGCAATTAAGCATCCCATCATGGGGGATCAACTCTATGGGGCATCTCCCCACCCCTATTTGCTCTTGCACGCCCATAAAATCACCCTACTAGGTTACGCCTTGAGTGCACCTATCCCGCCCTATTTTAAGGAGTTTGATGAGTTATTGGAACGAGATTTATAGCCATTTTAGCCCTGTTGCTTTTAGTGTCTTTGGGGTCCCGGTGCATTGGTATGGATTGGCTTATGTAACCGCGCTCTTGCTGGCTTTTTTAATGGCGTTGAGGGCGTTAAAAAGCGATCCAAAGCGTTTTCCCATCAGCAAAGCCAATTTTGAAAGTTATTTTATTTATGCTGAGGTGGGTGTGATCTTGGGGGCGCGCTTGGGCTATATTTTGATCTACGATCCCAACACCCTCTATTATCTCAAAGCCCCATGGCAGATTTTTAACCCCTTCCATAATGGGGAATTTATCGGCATCCGGGGGATGAGCTACCATGGGGGGCTGGTGGGTTTTTTGCTAGCCTCTTGGCTCTTTAGCGTGATTAAAAAGCAAAATTTCTTGATCTATTTGGATTTGATTGCCATCAGTCTCCCTTTAGCCTATGTTTTTGGGCGCATAGGCAATTTCTTAAACCAAGAACTTTTTGGGCGCGTGGTGCCCAGTGGGGACACTTTCGGGCAACATATTGGCATTGTGGTTGAGGGGGTGTTGCGCTATCCTAGCCAGCTCATTGAGGCTCTTTTAGAGGGGCTGGTGGTCTTTGTGGTGGTGGGTGTTGCCAAAGCCTACACCCACGCGCATGGCATGCTCATGGTGATCTATGGCTTGAGCTATGCGGCTGCGCGTTTTGTCTCAGAATATTACCGCGAGGCAGATTCACAACTGGGGTATTATTTTTGGCATTTGAGCATGGGGCAGATTTTGAGCATGCTGATGGTGTTGGTCTCTTTAGGTCTTTGGGGATTCATTGCGTTTAGACAGAAGCAATCCCGGATTTGAGCCCAAGCACCCGGTCCGTTTTTAGAAAAAATTATGATGATGTGTGATAGGATTGTTTGCCCAAATAAAAGGAGTGAGTATGGCTATCAGACAAAAATTAGTCAATACATTTTTACCCGGTGTTTTAGGACTTTTTTCCTTGCTCCCCTTGGGTGCTGAGAAGAGTGGGGCATTTGTAGAAGCGGGATTCCAGTACTCTTATGCTAGAGGTTCTTTTAAGCAAAATATAACCTTGCAAGAGACAATCATGATACCAGGGATGCCCTATGTCTTCAAGGCAACGACTCAAGCGGCAAATCCTTATGATGGCAATCTTTATGGGGGGGATATCCAAATCGGCTACAAGCTCTTTATTGGCGAAACAAGACGCTTTGGCTTGCGTTTTTATGGCTTTTTCAGCGGGCAAAAAGGGTATGCCAACTCTGTGCGTGGCAGCGACTCAGATTCTCATTTTATTGTCAAGGATTTAAACGCCGTTAATATTTTCTATGGTGGGGGTATGGATATGCTCTTTAATTTCTATGATGATGGCGAGCATTCTTTTGGCATTTTTGGGGGTGCGATGGTTGGGGGGAGTTCTTGGTTTATGGGCAAGGATAAGTATTGCAATTGGGCTAATGCCTATAACCATGGCACAACCGGTTGTGTAACGCTGAATCAATTTTTTAAAGATCAGGCGCGCATTAATAGCGAGCATTACCCCGGACTCAAGACTTTTTTTGCGCCTAATTTTTTACAAGTGATTGTCAATTTAGGCTTTAGGCTTAATCTCACTAAGCATCAGGGGCTTGAGGTGGGTGTGCGCATCCCTATTGTTGATGATCCCTATTATCTTGATAAAGGCACTTACACAACAAAAACGGGGATTTTAAAGCGCAGTGTCAATGTCAATAGTATTGTCACATTTAGACGCAACATTGTTGCTTTTGCCAACTATGTGATCAATTTTTAGGCATTTTGAATAATTGATAAAAGGTAGGTCATGGTTTTCAAATCTGTGTGGCGTGTGGCTGTGGTGGTGGCTTTATCTAGTATGGGTTTGCAAGCGCTCAAGCTAGGAGAAAGCAAGGCTTATAAAAAAGGCGATGCGATGTATTGGGCTTATTACGGGGCTAGTGGGGGCTATGACACTTCTACAAACCCGGAGACAGATTGCAAACAAGCTCTTAAGTATTTTAAGCAGGCTGTGCAAGAAAAGGATTTTGCGGCCTATGAGGGTTTGGGTAGGCTCTATGAGTCTGGCTGTGGAAAAGTGGTTAAAAAGGATATCCCCAAAGCCATCGAGCACTATAAAAAAGCAGGTGCAGTGGGTTGGGGAGCTGGGTATGCTAGTTTGGGGAGAATGTATTATGAGGGATCGGGTGTTCCTAAGAGTCAGAAAAAAGCGCAATATTATTTGGGTCTTTGCCGCAAAAGTGCCCATCCAGTTAAAGCAAATCCTAATGTAACGCCTGAGGGTGTCGATGGGTGCAAGGCAGCCATATTTGATCTCAATGTGGGGGGAGATTAAGTGTTAATTGGTGTTTCTTAAAAGGGTCTTTGTCTTTTTCGTTATTTTTAAGCCCCCCTTAAGCTTTACACCGATATAATGCGCTTTTGCCTAAGCAAATGTGATAGCTCGAAGGCTTTTTTCTA
>NZ_VKGC01000011.1:0-45172 GCF_007280785.1 Helicobacter mehlei | reverse complement strand
CTGTTTTTAACCATATCCAAAATTCAAATTACCCCTCTAACCAAGTGCCCACCATAGGGGGCTAGAGGGGGGTAATGCAAAGCTTGTCATCAATCTTACACCACTCTAGGTGGGGGCTTTTGCTCATTAAACGCTACTAAGTGTTTGTGTTTGGAATAGTTTTGCCAGCGGGCGTATTGAGTGCCAACAAGCGCATTTGATGGGTTTTAAGTTCCTTGTTATGTGGGATTTGAAGACTTAGTTATTGGTGTGCGTTGGCACAAGCACCATAGGCTAACGATGTTTTAAATTCCTAATGAGAGTTTTTAACATCCCTTTGAACACCCAGATTAAAGCTACCGCCCACAAATAAATATCCATAAAGCCTATATAAAGCAAAACAAAAGAATCGCCCTTGTTGAGCTGGTTTAAGGCTTCTAAGAGTAGAATGAGCAAAAATAGCACGCCCAAGGGTCTATGCACCAAAAAGGCGAGCACGCTCCACAAACACAAGCTAATGATGACCCATATTGGGCGGGCATGCGTGAGACTAAAGGGCAAGAGTTCCAACATGTCTAAAAACACAAAGGCTCCAAAGAGGCTTAAGAATAAAGCCACCCTAAAAGGAAAGCGTTCTAAGTCCTTGTATTTGGCAATTAAAGCCCACAAGCACAATACAAGACTTAAGGGGCTAGGCGCGCCCAAAAACCCCACGAGCAACGCTGATGGACTCATGGCATGCCACACGGGAATATGGCAAATCCCAAAAACCAACAAGGCTTTTAACCAAGCGTGTTTGTGGGCAAACACAGCCACACACAGACTAAGTGCCACGCTCAAAAGCAAAGCGGGCAAAACGGAAGGGGCAATCATGGCAAACTTTTTAAATAAGCCAGATTAAAGACTAGGTGTTGGATTTGCTGGCGATCCTTGGTGTAGAGTACATGCACCTTATCTTTAAAAATTAAAGTGGCCGGATAGCTCACTTCGCCCCCCTTTTGTGTAGAATCCAAGATGCCCAAAGGCTTAAAATTGCCAGGTTGGGTTGGTGTGGGGGCAAATTTAGCCAACATTAAAGCACTACGGCTATTATAGCCCTCTTGGAGCGGGGCATTATAGATCAAATAAATCGTGCCATTCACATTTAATAGATTAAGCGAATCGTCATAGTTTTTGAGATTACTCAACTTGGGTTGATCCCACTTTAGGGGGGATTGGCAGGTTTGGGTGTAAAGATCAAAGCGTTTGTAACTTCTAAATGCCATGAAAGCGCAATGTTGGTAGGGCACGAGACTGGGCTGGAGTTGCTGTTTTAAAGAATTGGGTTGGATCACGCTCTCTAAGCGCGCGTGGGTGTCAAATTTTAACAGCAAAGAGGTTTTTCTAGCCAGCTCTTGATAAATGGGCAACACAAACCCGCCATCATCAGTGGGTAGGGGACTGGTACGCACTAGATGGCTGATGTTCAAAAAGGGGCTTAGAGGCAGAGTTTGCATAAAATCTAGTTGCGGACTTTGGTTGTTCTGGAGCTGTTTGAGGGCGCGATTCAAGGGAGCAGAGAGCCCATAAATTTTAGAGGTCGCCCACCCGCCCAAACTCGCCCCCACCACAAATAAATACAGAGTGTTGTGGGTGGCATACAGCACCGGGTTACCTAAGATTTTGACAAACTCATGGGCTTTTTGGCTCAATAGGGGGGCTGAGAGCAAACTTATAGCCGGACTCCACTCTTGGGTTTTCAGATTGTAAAGATGGGCATAGATTTTAACATCCCCCACCCCCTCGGCACTCCCCCCAAAATAAGCCCCCATGAGATAATCTGCATTAAGCGCGCCCAAGGTGGCCGCATGCATGCTTTTAGTTCTAGCGGGGGGGAGGATTTTTTTAACAATTAGGGGCACTGTGCTGGGCTCTAGTATGGGGGCTGGGGCTAGACTAAAGGACCTAGGGGTTAAAAAGAGTAACCACGCGCCTACAAGGCTCAAAGCCAGCAAGAAAGCCAAAAAGTGTTTCAAGGATCGATCACGCTCCAAGCCAAATCAAAGAAAAATGGGATTTGGAGTTGGTCATTATAACAACTCTTGGGAGGGGTGTGGGGTTTTTTGGCGAGGGTGATCCTCTTAGCGGGGAGTTTGTGGGGGTCTAGGTGGTAGATGCGTTGGGCGTTGTGGCTGATGAAGGCGGGGAGTTTATCTAGAGCGTGGTGCCGATCAAAAAGAGTTGTGAGGGCTTCTAGCAAAATGGGCGCGCTAAAAATGCCCGCTGAGCAAGCACAAGTATGCTTATTCCCTATCAAGTGCGGTGCGCTATCCGATCCAAAAGCCACTTTGGGGTGTGCGCTCAGGGCTAGCTCTAGCAAGGCTTGTTGATCTTGGGGGGTTTTTAAAAGAGGTTTGCAAAACAAATGGGGGTTTAGGTGGTTGCCTAGCACATCATCTAGGCTTAGAGCGATGTGGTGCAGGGTGAGCGTGGCGTAGAGATTTTCATATTGTTCCAAGAGGGGAATACTACGCCGATCGCTCAAGTGCTCGATGATGATTGTAAGATAGGGCAAATAGGCAACTAGCGCATTTAAAATGGGGTGGAACTCCACTTCTCTTTGCATCACAAAGCCCAAACTCTCGGCATGCACACACAAAATAAAGCCCAAATCTTGTGCCACGCTTAAAATTCGCAACATTTGGGGGCTTAAGATGTTCTGCACGCCATGGGTTGAATTGGTGGTTGCATTATGGGGGTAGAGTTTGAGCAAAAAAAAGCCCGCTTCTCTAGCTTTTTCTAACTCTCTGCGTGTCAAATCGGGGGTCAAATAAAGCGCGATCAAGGGCGCAAAGTAAAAGCCAGCTTGTTCAATCCGAGCTTTATACTCTAGGGCTAGGGCGGTGTTGGTGATGGGGATGGCTAGATTAGGCATCACCACAGCGGCACTAAAATAGCGTGCACTAAAGGGTAAAATGGCTTGCAACAGATCGCCCTCGCGTAAGTGCAAGTGCATATCTAGGGGGTTATGTAAGGTTAGGGTGTCCATTAGCGGTAGATGAAGTAGCGCACGCGGATACGAATCAGCGTGGTGGTGGTGGGGCGGGGATAGTCTTTGTAGGCAATGGTGATGGTCTTTAGTGTGTTGTCATCTAGGAGTTTGTAGCCAGAGGGCAAGATGATCTTTAATCCCGTGATGTCCCCATTGGGGTGGAGATAAAACTCCACCGCATCCACGCCATCTTGCCCCAAATACCCAGCCGCACTAGGGTATTCCAAATATTTTTGCGTGATTCGCCCAATCTCGCTCAAATTGCTTCTAATGAAGTCTTTTTCAGCTGTGCCCAAATCCCCAAATTCTTCGCCATAGAGTTCGTCAATATCCTTGCGGGTTTGGCTGTCCATGCCCTTGTCTTCTTCATAACTTTGGGTTCTAGAGCGATTGGGTTGGGGTTGGGGGGTTTGCTCAGAAGGCAAGAAGGATAAATTATTGGGGTTAAAATCATCAGCGGGGGCTTTTTTGGCCTTGTGTTGGGGGGCGTGTTTGGGTTCTGGGGCTTTTTGGGGAACTTGTTTAGGGGTTTCTAGGGGAGCTTTTTTTACCACCTCTTTTTGTTCTTGTTGCAAAGCCTTGTGGTGGGTCTCATGGCTAGCGATGCGTTCGTGCTTGGGCTCGATCGATCGGGGTTGGACTTTTTGGGGTTCGACTTTGTGTTTGGGTTTATAGGGAGTAGGAGGTGGGGTAGGTCTTGTTTGGGGGTGGGGTAGGGGAACGGCTTTAGGTGCGGCTCTAGAGAGTCTCTTTGCCCCGGGGGTGTTCTTGGTGGGATCCAGGGATCGCCCGCGTTTGAGCACCAATAAATTAGACGGATTGACTTTTACTAGCTTAGGCCTGTGGGCAAAAAATTCGCGCCCATATTGCAAGAGCCACCACAAAAACAAGTGGAGCAAGCATGAGAGGAGCAAGGAAATATAGAAATTGCGATCAGAACGCCTGCTTCTTAAAGCCTCCTCCAAGACTGCAGGTGCCATGCGCCCTCTTCTAGGCATAGGGGTCCCTGAGCTTAGAATGGCGGATATGTTGTTTGGCTTCTTCCATGAGTTCTTCTTTCAATTGAGCAGAATCTTTTTTGAGGGGTAGATCAAGGCTAATTTTATCCAAAATCAAGCTTTGGTTGGAATTGAGCAAGATCAAATAAAGTTGGTTGCGCACCTCAATGGTAACCAGCTTGTGCGTGGCATCTAGAGGCTTGATGAAAGTTACGCTAGGCTCTAAGCCCACCTTGGGGAAGAGGAATTTTTGGGTACCCTTGCGCTTGAGAATCCATAAGAGTAAGAGCAGACCCCCAATGACCGCACAGACCTTCCACGCATAATCTAAAATGAGGGCTGTTTCTTGGTTTAGGGCGGATTCTTTTGGGGGCGTGCTGGGTGTAGGGGGGGTGCTTAGGGTTTGGGTTTTTAGCGTAGGGATGAGAGGGACAAATTCGAGACGCAAATACTTTTTATCGATGGAGAGTTTGGCTTTAACATCAAATAAAATCGCCCCTTTGGGGACAACCAACAAAGTGTTATCTTGGGGATAGACATTGAGGCTTTTGAGCACGCTGGTGCTAAATTGTTCTAATTTGGGAGCAAAGGGGGCGATATTTTGGATCGTGATGGTTTGTAGGGCTGAGATCTGGGGGGTTTGTAGGAGAGGTTTAGCAAAGAGCAAATCTAGGGCTACCCCGGGGGTGCTTAGATCGGGCATGGGGGAGACCTTGATATGTTCGACATGGTTTAGCTCCTGTGCCCAAACAAACACACAGCCCAGCAAATAGATTAAAAACCACCGACCCAATTTCGCCATGCTCTTAAACTTACATGTCCTTAGCAATGTAATAGACAATGGCATTGGAATCTAAAACTTCATTAAGGCGAATCGCCAAGTTTTTTTCATAGACCATGACCTCACCCTTGCCAATCACGCGCCCATTGACGAAGGTATCCACACTCTCCCCAGCGGGTTTTTGCAAGTCAATCACCGACCCGCGCTCAAAGCGTAAGACCTCACCTAGCGGAATTAGGGTCGCGCCCAATTCTGCCATGAAAGTTACTTCCATATCTAACAAGCCCTTATAGTCGTTGATGAGCTCTTCTAGGTAGGTGGTGAGTTCCAATTCTCTAGGATTGAGGGTGGGTTGTTTTTTGATTTTGGGGTTAATGGGTGTTAGGGTGGCTAGAGTAGGGTTAGATTGGATACTCACACCCTGCGTGTCGCGATTATTTTGGTTATCCATGTCCGTTACCTTACTTCTTTAGGGTCTTTAAGTGCAAAAAAGCCCGGTGGCCGTCATTATACTCAATTTTGGTTGATTTCTTGTTTAGCGGGGTTTAAAATTGGAGGGGCTCAAGCAAAAGCTACGCAAAAAACATGCACCGCATTGGGGCTTGATCGCCTTGCAAGTATAACGCCCAAATAGGATCAAGGCATGGTGTAATGCACCTAAGTCTTGCTTAAAAAGCGCGCTCAAATCTTTTTCAGTTTGGGTGGCACTTTTAGCGTGGCTTAAGCCTAAGCGGTGGGCTACTCTAAAAACATGAGTATCTACAGCTAGGTAATTTTGCCCAAATGCCACCGATAAAACCACATTAGCACTCTTTTGACCCACACCCGCCAAGCACATTAATTCTTGCTGGGTACTAGGGATTTGTCCGTTAAAATCTTGCATGACCTGCCCAGCCATTTTGATGAGGTGTTTGGCTTTGTTATTGGGGTAGGAGATACTTTTAATGAGGGCTAAAACTTCTGTAAAATTGGCTAGTGCTAAAGTCTGAATGGTGGGGTAAGCCTTAAAGAGGGCGGGGGTGGTAGCATTCACGCGCGCATCGGTGCATTGGGCGGATAAAATCACGGCGACCAAGAGCTCATAGGGGTTGGTGTAGTGCAACTCGGTCTTAGGTTCTGGGAAGTGCGCCAGCAAGAGTTCTTTGATAATTTGGGCTTTCATAGCGGTTTGACCAAAATGCATTTAGCCTCGTGGGCTCTTAGGGCGATTTGGGCACGCCCCAGAGCGATACTCAAGGTGGCTTTTTGCAAGGAGTGGTGCAACAACACAAATTGTGCCCCAGCTACAATCCCAAAGGATAGAAAGCGGTTTTTCAGCGCATCATCACACCCTTCAATCTTAAGGATTGTGTAGCTCTGATTCTTCTGACAGTCTAGGATAGTCATGACTTTTAAGTCCTTTCTTAATTTCTTCAACGATGATGTCTATAGGTGTAAAAATACGGCGCAAAATCCTAAAGGGAGCTTGGGCGATGTCTTTGGCTAGGGTGATCTTAGCAGTGGGGTTGTCTAGACTCCCCCTTAAATGCACATGGGTGGAGATTTTGCCATCCCCACCCAAGATCAAGTAATTGACAATGGGGATTTTGTTGATGATATTAGAAATAGCTTTGATGGTTGAGACGTTGAGCACAGCATCGATTTTACGGGATTTGAGATTGATGATTCCGCTCCCATCGACATCTAAAGTGGCACCGGTGAGCTGGACTTTTTCGATCCCAATAAAATCATCATTGCCCCCAAAGATCACTCTTCCCTTTAAAATTTCATAGCCATTCACGCCTAAACGCGGGTTTCTGAAGGCGATTAAGGAGGGGATGGTGTTGATCACATTGATCACATTTTGCAAGACTTTAAAGTTTTTGACAACCGTATTTTGGAATGTTAATTGCCCATTAAATGCGTTGTCTTGGTAAGTTCCTGCTAGCGTATAAAGCCCGCCTTCAATCAGATTCTTACTGGTGATGCCTTGCAAAGCCATATTGATATAATCCCCGCTAAAATTGCTAGCTTTCAGGTGCAAATTCGCATGCACAATGTCCAAATTAACCATGGCGCGATCATACATGGCATCGGCTTTCACGCGCCCATCTCTAGCCACTAAACGCACGCTATCAAAGATCAGAGGGAGGGTTTTAAAGGTGAGCACGGAGTTGGTGGCATTGATAATGGTGGCATCTGGGGTGATTTGGTGGCGTTTTTCATAGCGTTGTTTGGCGCGGATAAAGATTTCTTCGTTTCTGGCTTGTTCTAGGGTGGGCTGGGTGTGTTGTTTGAAGGTGAGGAGTTCTTTAATGGCGGGCATTTTAGAGTTTAAAAACTCATCTAAATTAAAATCAATATTCTTTAGAAAAATCATGCGCTCTCCCCCTTGAATCTTAGCCATAACAGAGCCATCCAAACTAAAGATTTCTGCCATGTCCCCTTGTATTGTACCTAAAAACGCAAAGGAGGAGAGCCGACCGCCATCGTGGCGGTAAAGGGGGAGATCAATACCTAAATTGCTGGAGACAAAATTAAAGCGTTTAAAGTCTTGGGTGCTGATCTGCACCGCCCCTTGATAGACAGCAAAATAGCGTAATAAGGGCGAGATAGGAGCGATCTTGGATAAGTCTCTAATTTGCAAGACATAGGTTTTTTGCGCCATTTGCGCTTCTAGCTGGAGTTGCTGGCTTTTGATTTTCAAGATGTTGGGCTTGGAAAAGTCCAAGCTAAAGCTTAGGGTGGGGAGGTTTTTGGGCGTGGCATAGATCACATCTTGGCTAAAGGTTTCTTGGTTTTGGCTTTGGATTTGTTCCAAAATCTTTTTCTCAAAAGCCTTAGAGCGCGTACCTTTGGCAATCAATGCGCCAAGGCTATCTAAGTCTAGGGGGTGTTGTGGGACTTGTGCGGGCATAGAGCGGTTAGGATCAAAGGGACTTGTGTTGATGGTGTTATTGGTGTTGAATTGGAGTTTGTGGATTTTGGCTTGGCTACTTAGGCGTTTGTGTGTGAAATCAAGCGTGATGTTGGCATCGACATCGGCAATATTGAGGTAACGGGTGTGTTGGGTTTGGATATACAGGCGGTGCAAATCAGGTTGGATGTCTAAGGTAATTTGGGTATTTTGGCTAAAAAGTGGGGTATTGTAGAGCAGAAAAGAGCCTTGTTGCACTTGGATAGTCCCTTGCATGGACAAGAGCGCATGGGCTTGGTGTCTAAATTGCACATTTAAGAGCAAATCCGCACTGATCTTGGATTGGAGGTCTTGAATGGGTAAGGGGATGTCATAGCCTTTGAGCAGGTTTTTAACGCGTTTATAGGCGGTATTGGGGGCGATTTTAATCTGTGCCTTGAGTTTTTGGTTTTTCTCTAAGTGATCGATTTGCACCCGTGAGCCCTCCAGAGCCATCCCATCATAAAAGATGTTCTTGGGTTCCATGTAGAGGTTTTTATTCTTCAGTTCTAGCCAAACCTCTTTAGAGAGAATGGGGGGTAAGAGAGGGTTAAAATGCACACGCGCCTCTTTAACCAATGCCCTAACGCGTAGGCGTTCCAAAATAGAGGGCAAGGCGTGCTTGGTCTTTAGACTAAAACCAATGTGTGCCTCTTTGATCTGCAGGCTGGAGAATTGGACACGATCAAATATCCAAGTGCGCGTGGCTTTGAATTTGTGGGGGATATAGGGCTTTAAAAAATCCAAGTGGTGGAATTCATTGGTGCTAAGAGAGAGGCTTAAGTTTTTAAAATCTGTCTGCCCTTTAATGGAGGCGATGAGATTAGAGGCGCGCAAGTTCATCCGTGAGATGTCCAGCATGGGCAAGGCACGCAAGTAGAAATCTAATTTGTTGGATTTGACATGGTAGAACACATCCCCACTGGCATGGATACGATAGGGAATCACATGCAATTTGAGGATTTTTAAATGCAGATCGCCTTGATCTTGTAAGAGCATGCGACTCTCCACCCAGCCGGGCAAAGAAATCGCAAAATTTGCCCCATCAAAACGCACACGGGCTTTAATTTTGGGGGTAAAGACAATCTCTTTGAGATCGATCCTTTTAAAATACCCTAGTCCGATAATGGCGGATCGAATCCCTTGCACAATTTGGTTAATGGGCGGGGGTTTTTTATGCGGGTGGGGTTTGAGTAGAGCGGATATATCCAAGCTACCCAATTCTAACAAGAATTTATTATCCAGTTTTAGGTAGAATTGTTCCAGTTTGACTTTACCAAACTGAATAGAAGGAACATGGATTCCATTCCTAAGCACGATGTATAAGATCAATGCGAGCACCATCACTAGACCCAAAAAAATAACAAGACTGGACATTCTCTTGACGGTTGCTTTGAGCATGGTGCTTTCGTTGGTCTTTTATCTTAGTATACCGATAAAATCTTACCAAGCTATTTATGTTCCAAGTGGTCCTATCCAAAGACTCACTCACGAAGGGCTGGGCTTGAACCACCTTGATGTGTTTATTTTACGCATGATGAGTGCTTTGGGTGTGTGGAAAAAGCCAAAAAGCGGTTATATCTTTATCCCCACCAACCATCAGGACCACATCAGCAAGGGCAATTTCTTGTATGCCCTAAGCCTCTCTAAAGCCTTTTATCAAAACGCCACCCTCATTCCGGGCGAGACTCTCTATTTTTTCTTGCAAAAACTAGCCCAAACCTTCCATCTAAAAGTCCTAGATTTGCAAAAAGCCTATGATGCCCACGCGCCCTATAAAGAAGCGGGCATTGTGCCAGATACCTACCGCTTTGCTGTGGGTGTGAGCGCGGATAAACTCATAGAGCACCTCATCAAACATGCCTCTAACTATTACCAAAACCTGAGTCACAAACTTTTAGGGCACTACGATCCCAAACAATGGGAAAAAACGCTGATCATCGCTTCGATTATCCAAAAAGAGGCGGCTAATACCCAAGAAATGCCCTTGATTGCAAGTGTGATCTTTAATCGTTTGCACAAAAATATGCCCTTGCAGATGGATGGGAGTTTGAATTATGGCAAGTATTCCCACACCAAAGTTACCCGTGAGCGCATTTTAGAGGATACCAGCACCTATAACACCTACAAACACAAGGGACTGCCCAAAGACCCGGTGGGGAGTGTGAGCGAGCCAGCCATCAGAGCCACCCTCTTTCCAGCTAAAACCAAATACCTCTATTTTGTCAAAAATAAAGCCGGCGTGCATGTCTTTAGCCAGCACTACAAAGATCATGTTAAAAATATCCACTTGAGCAATCCATAACACAAAAGAAGTGTGCCAAACCCCTTGCAATTTAAACGATCCTAACTCTTGTAAATATATTCGTGCGTGAGGGGGATGGTATTATCCACGCTGTGGGTGAGCAATAGCTGGTAGAGATCCACGCTCCCCACACGGAAGGCTGAGGCACAACTATTCAAATAGAGCGACCACATGCGGATAAAGCGTTGATCATACATTTGGGCGATTTTGTCTTGGTTGTCTAAAAAGTTTTGATGCCAAATGTCTAGGGTTTTGGCATAGTGCAAACGCAAGCTTTCAGCTAGCACCAAGTGGAAATCACTTTCGCTCATAATGGAGATCACCTCACGCAAAGAGGGCAAATAACCGCCTGGGAAGATATATTTATCAATCCAAGCGTTGGTTGTACCCTCAAAACAGCACAAAATCGAGTGCAGTAAGAACATCCCGCCCACTTTTAACACTTCCTTGACTTTTTTGAAGTAAAAGGGGAGGTTGGCTTTACCCACATGTTCAAACATCCCCACACTCACCACTTTATCAAAGCGGTAATGCATGCCATCCAAATCTTGGTAGTTTAATAGCTTGATGGTAACCCGATCCTCTAGCCCCATATCCTTAACCCGCTTGCTAGCGGCTTTAAACTGCTCTTGGGAAATGGTGATGCCCAGCACATCCACATGGTACTCTTGAGCGGCTCTGATGGAGAGATAACCCCAACCACAGCCAATATCTAAGAGTTTTTCGCCCTGCTTGAGGTCTAATTTTTTGAGTGTATGATCGAGCTTTTGGAGCTGGGCTTGGTGCAAAGTATCCTCTTCTGTTTTGAAATAGGCACAAGAGTAGCTCAAGGTTTCATCCAGCCAAATGGAATAAAAATCATTGCCCAAATCGTAATGGCTTTCGATGTTGGCACTCTCTTTGGTGCTTTGCTGGATGGGCATGGCATTGTCATGTTTGTGTAGGTGTTCGTAGTTGGTTTGCAAGTAAAGCACACGCGCGACCTCATCCATCGAACCCTCAATGTCAATAATCTTATCCATATACGCCTCAGCGATGGTCAAAGACATGTCTTTTTTAATGTCGCTGAGTTTGAGGGGACGGTTGATCTTGATGGTGAATTTGGGGGTCTTAGTCCCGTTTTGATACACCTCTTTGTCCCAAAAAATCACCCGATAATCCCCATTTTTCCACTTTTTAAACATGGACTTTAAAAATATCTTAGATAACATAGCCATCCTATCGCTTTTATGTTATTATATCAATTTAGGCTTTAAAGGCAGTGCGATGAACAACCCAAAAAAAATGTTAGTCTCTACACCTATTTATTATGTCAATGATGTCCCCCATTTAGGGCATGCTTACACCACTTTTATAGCAGATATGCTCAAAAAATACCACGCCTTGCGGGGCAAAGATGTTTTTTTACTCACAGGCACCGATGAGCATGGGCAAAAGATCGCTTTAAGTGCGGCTAAACACCACCAAAGCCCCCTAGAATATGCCTCTCAAATCAGCCAAGCCTTTAAGGATCAGTGGGACTATTTTAACATTGATTATAACCATTTTATCCGCACTACCGATCAAGCCCACCAACAAGCCGTGCAAAAAGCCTTTGAGATCATGCACGCTCAAGGAGATATTTACAAGGACAAGTATCAGGGTTCTTATTGCGTGAGTTGTGAGAGTTTTGTAGCCAGCCACGCGCTCTGCCCGGATTGTGGCAAAGAAACGATCATCCTGGAAGAAGAGAGTTATTTTTTTAGACTGAGTCATTACCAAGAACGCTTATTGGATTTTTACAAGCAACACCCCAAGGCGATTTTACCCCTCTTTAGGCGCAATGAGGTGGTGCGTTTCATTGAACAAGGCTTGCACGATCTCTCCATCACACGCACCAGCTTTGAGTGGGGGATCAAATTACCCGCCAGCTTGCATGACCCTAAACATGTCGTGTATGTGTGGCTAGATGCCCTGCTTAACTATGTGAGTGCACTAGGGTATGCAAGTCTAGATACGAACAAAATGGCGTATTTTGATCACGCCATCCATGTCGTGGGTAAGGATATTTTGCGCTTCCATGCGATCTATTGGCCTGCCTTTTTGATGAGCTTAGAACTCCCCTTATTTGAACATTTATGCGTGCATGGGTGGTGGACCATTGAGGGAGTCAAGATGAGCAAGAGTATTGGCAATGTGCTGTGCGCCAAACAAGAGGCACAAAAATACGGGGAGGAGAATCTACGCTACTTTTTGTTACGCGAAGTCCCCTTGGGTCAGGATGGGGATTTTTCTAGCCTAGCTCTCATCAGACGTTCTAACGCCGATCTGAGTAACACTTTGGGTAATCTCATCCAACGTCTAAGTGGCATGGCAATCCAATATTTTCAAGGGCAACTCAAAAGCACGCAAGTCTTAGAGCATTATGGCACATCTTATGCGCACATGCAAGCCCTTTTAGAGTCCTTAGATGCCAGCATGCTAGAGATGCAACCCCACAAATATCTAGAGGACTTGTGGAAGGTCTTTGAGGGTGCCAATGTTTTGATCGCTAAGGAGGAGCCATGGAATCTCATTAAAACAGACAAAGAAAAAACCATGTCCCTCCTGGTCTTGATCGCCACCCTCTTAGCTAAGAGTGCCTTTTATCTCTATCCTATCATGCCTACCAGTGCCCAAAAGCTAGCCACCCTCCTAGGGCTTAGTCTAGATTCGCCAAATTTCAAAGCGTGCATGCAAAAAGATTATGTCCTCTCCCCGCTAACACTTGTTAAAAACCCCCCACTTTTCCCCAAATTAGAACTCTCCAAAGAGCCCCCAACCACCCCGGCGGTGGCTACACAGCCAACCCCACCCAAACTCTTAAAAATTGGGGATTTTTCTAAACTTGAAATCAAGGTCGGCACAATTATCCAAGCTAAGAGCGTGCCCAAGAGTGATAAGCTGTTGCAATTAGAAGTGGATTTTGGGGATCGTGTGCGCGTGATTTTATCAGGCATTGCCCAGCATTACCAACCTCATGATCTAATTGGCAAGCAAGTTTGCGCTTTGCTGAACTTAGAACCCAGAAAAATGATGGGTATGCTCAGTGAGGGGATGATTTTAAGTGCTAGTGATGCTGGCATGCTCAAACTCATCGCCCCCCTAGAGCCCATGCCTAATGGGAGCACCATTAGTTAGTGGATGTCCATGAAGTGGTGGCGATCACACGTGGAGTCTTGAAAAGCCGTCCCTATGTCCATAAATTCACACACACCACGCATAAGGCTAGCCAAGTTAGGCAGGGGAGTTTGTTTGTCGCCCTAGATATTGGCGGGATTGATCTAGCCTTAAGTCTAGGGGCTTATGGAATCCTATACGATCAAGAAGTGCCCATCAGCGATACTGAGGTGGCGTGGATTTATGTCCCTAATTTAGACATGGCAGTTGAGAAATTGCTGTATTACAAGCTTTTAGAAGCCCCAGCAATCTTTGGGGTTTGTGCGGTGGAGTTCGCTATTTTGCAGAAAATCGCCCCCGAGGAGCTGTTATTCTTTGAGGGCTCAAAGCTGGATTTACTGGACTTTAATCTATCTGCCCCCTGTGTGATCTTGCAAGACACCCTGCAATCTCATTTATTCAAGCCTAAAGACATCCCCCTAGAACCCATGCCCTTTGAAGTCTTGCTTCCTGAGCTCTTTTCTATGTCCATTTGCTACCAACGCCAACGCTACGATCTCAAACTCTCTAGCTTTTATGTGCCCCAGCTGGCTAAAGCCCTACACATTTGCACGCTTGCAAGTATTCAAGTCCATTTGGATCGCCTAGGGGTTTTAAATTTTATGCAACCCCATTACACAAATCCCCAATTAGAGCCCTGCGCTTTTGGGCAAAGCCTACAAATTTTAATCCTAGAAAAACAAAGCGAGCAAATTGTTAAAATGGCGCGCTATGCCCACAAAATCACCCCATGGCAACAAATCCAAATTTTCACCCCCAAGCCCCTGTCAGCCCCCCATGTGCTTTATGGCGATCTCGCCCATTTACGCCAAATTTTGCAAATAACCCCCTACACACTGGGTTTTATTGGAGGAGATTTTGCCATCCAGCAGATTTTAAAGCCCAAAAAATCACCAAAAGGCTTGTTTGATGGGCTGTGAATACAAAATTTTAGAGGGGTTGTACATCCAAGCGGATCGCTCCCTAAGTTTGGATCGCCTGCACGCCCAAGCGTGGGCGTTACGTCCATGGCGCAAGGGTCCCTTTTATGTGCAACAAGGCACGCAAGGTTTTTGTATTGAGAGTGAATGGCAAAGTTTTATGAAGTGGGATTTGATCAAAGATAGCGTGTCTTTAAGTGGTTTAGATGTCGCTGATGTGGGGTGCAATAATGGCTATTATCTCTTTTGCATGGACAAACAAAAACCCAAAAGCCTAGTAGGCTTTGATCCTAGTACGCTTTATAGGGCACAATTTGATTATATCAATGCCCTACTGCAACGCCCGATTGTCTATGAAAATTTAGGCATTGAGGATTTGCGCACCTATACCATGCGTTTTGATGTGATCTTTTGTTTGGGCGTGCTTTATCACCGCAAAGACCCCCTAAGCGCGCTCAAAGCCTTGCACATGGGCTTAAAAAAAGGGGGGGTGTTGATCTTAGATACCCTGCTTTATGACAGCCCCCTAGAGGTCGCGCTCTGTCCCAAGAGTTATGCTAAGATGACCAATGTTTATTTTATCCCCAGCATGAGAGCCTTGCAAAATTGGGTAGAGCGAGCCGGATTTGCTGATCTGCAATTATTAGCCACCAAAACCACCACCACCCAAGAGCAACGCCAAACGCCTTGGATTACGGGTTTGAGTTTGGGGGATTTTTTAGACCCTAGCGATCCTAGTCGGAGCATTGAGGGCTATGTTGCGCCTTGTCGGGGGTATTTTATCTTGCATAAGTAAAGGAGTTTTATGGCCGATTCACAAATGATTGAGGAGGGTTTGTTGGTTTGTACTAGGCTCGATCAAAGCTTGTGTGCGGAATTGGTGTCTTTTAGTGCCAATAAAGCCACCGTGTGTTTTACCCCCAAAGAGTTCATGCTCTGTGAAGAAGATGTGGTGCATGCTGGTTTTGTGGTGAGTGCGGCTAGTTTTGCCGCCCTATGTGCTTTGAATAAAAAAAATAGCCTGATTTCTTCCATGAAAATCAGTCTGTTAGCCCCCATTGAAGTCAATCAAGAGGTTTATTTTAACGCCACCACAACCCATGTTAGCACCAAAAAATCATCGGTCAAGGTGGAGGGCGAATTTATGGAGATTAAAGTTTTTGAGGGGGACTTTGAGATTTTGATCTTTGAAAAACGCCCGTTTAAATTCAACTTCAAGGATGAACAATGAAGATCGCATTAGTGGTGGATAGTTTTGAGGACAAGAGCAATGGGACTTCCATGACCGCCTACCGCTTTTACAAGGCTCTTAAGGCGCGCGGACACCATGTCCATGTGGTGGCTCCCTTTGTGAGCGGGGAGGGTTTTTACGCTGTCCCTGAGAGACATATCCCGCTAGTAACCTCTATTGCGCACAAACAACACATGATCTTTGGTAAGCCCGATCGCCAAATCTTAAAGGCAGCTTTTGAGGGTATGGACATTGTGCATGTCTTTTTGCCCTTCAAGCTGGAACGCGTGGCAATTCAGGTCGCCCAAGAGATGCAAATCCCCTATGTGGGGGCGTTCCACCTCCAACCCGAGCACATCACTTACAACATTGGTTTAGAAAAACTCAAATGGTTAAACCGCGCAATCTTTTGGTATTTCAAGGCGCGCTATTACAAACACATCCAGCATATCCATTGCCCTTCACCCTTGATCAAGGCTGAGTTGGAGAGGCATGGCTATGGTGGTAAAAAATATGTGATCTCCAATGGATTTGATCCCCTCTTTAGCCCCAGAGCAAACCCCATTAAATGCGATGATCTCTATCACATTATCATGGTGGGGCGTTATTCCCCCGAGAAAAACCAAAGTGTGTTGATCGATGCGGTGCGCCTAAGCCGCCATGCTAACCAAATCAAGTTGCATTTAAAGGGCATTGGACCTAATTTAGCCAAGTTGCAAAAACATGCACAGGGTCTAGCCCACCCCGTTGATTTTGGCTTTATTGAGCCTGCGGGCTTAAAAGATTTGCTGTATGGTTGTGATTTGTATGTCCATGCAGCCGATGTGGAGGGCGAGGCGATTGCGTGTTTAGAGGCGATGAGCTGTGGGATCGTACCCATTATTTCAGATAGCAAGATCAGCGCAACCAACCAGTTTGCCCTAGATGATCGCTCGTTGTTTAAATCCAATAACGCCCAAGACTTGGCAACTAAAATTGATTATTGGATCGAGAACCCAGCAGAGCGCATGGAAGCTGAAAAACGCTATGCGCTAAGTGCCCAAAACTACACTTTGGATCAATCCATCCAAAAAGCCCTAGGTATGTATCAAGAAGTGATTGAGGATTTTAAATACCTCTACTCATTGCCGAATAATATCAATGCCCTTAGGGGGGATGAACTCAAACAACGTGCTGTTTAAGGGGATATTGGCGCGCACCTGAGTAAAGTTAATGCGCACTTGGTGATTAAGATTGTCTTTAAAGTCAATTTGGACGGGCAAACCATCTTTGAGGGTGAGATAATAGGTGGTTCCCTCCACTTTGGCTTTGTAACGCCCGTCTTTTTGTAGTTTGGCTTTTTTGAGAATCGCAAAGAAGTCTAGGGCTTTGCTTAACTTGGTGATGGTGGCTTGCAAGAGTCTAGGCTCATAGATCACCACCTGCTTGCCCTGCATATACACCTCTTTAGGACTGGGCTTGTCATAGACCCACTTGGCAAAATAGGGAGTTTTGGCAAAAATCTGCCCCTCATAGCTAGGATTGAGCGGGGCGGGCACTTGGCTATCTAGCACCACCTGTTTAAAATGCGCGCTGAAACTCTCAAATTGCAAGGCTTGTGCCCCCATAAGAGCGACCCCAAAACACCACACCAACAACCAACGCATACTTGCCCTTTTATTTAGAATTTTACAAAATTTTGTTAGAATCCGCACTTATGCAATACAAAAGACTTCGCTTCCTTTTGCTCTTAGGGGATGAACATGATTAAGGCCGTGATAGGTAAGATTATTGGCACCAGAAACCAACGCGAGATCAAACGCTACCAAAAACGCGTGGGGATTATCAATGCGTTAGAAAAGGAATATAAGGGGTTAGATGATGCGCAACTTAGGGCGCGTTTTGAGGAATTACGCACACAGGTGCAAAATGGTGAAAAAAACCTAGATGAGGTGTTAGCCCCTAGTTTTGCCATCACTAGGGAGGCTTCTAAGCGTATTTTGGGCATGCGCCATTTTGATGTGCAACTCATTGGGGGCATGGTCTTGCATGAGGGCAAGATTGCCGAGATGAAAACGGGGGAGGGTAAAACTTTGGTGGCGACTTTGGCGGTGGCTTTGAATGCATTGGGCGGGCGGAGCGTGCATGTGGTAACCGTGAATGATTACTTAGCCCAAAGGGACGCGGATCAAATGCAGCCCTTGTATAACTTCTTGGGTTATAGCGTGGGGGTAGTAACCGCTGGGCTGTATGACACCGATCGCTTAGAAGTTTATGCTAATAATGTTGTTTATGGCACAAATAATGAATTTGGGTTTGATTATTTGCGCGATAACATGAAATATTCCCTAGAACAGAAGGCGCAAAAAGAACATGCCTTTGCGATTATCGATGAGGTGGATTCGATTTTAATTGATGAGGCCCGCACGCCCTTAATCATTTCTGGTCCTGTTAATAAACGCATGGAGAATTACGAGCGCGCGGACATGGTGGCCAAAAACTTGGAGGTGCAGAACGATTTTACCATTGATGAAAAGAACCGCGTGATTCTCATCACCGAAGAAGGTATTAAAAAGGCTGAAAAACTCTTTGGGGTGGATAATCTTTATAGCTTAGAGAACGCCATTCTCTCCCACCACTTGGATCAAGCTCTCAAAGCGCATTATTTATTTGCTAAAGATAAAGATTATGTGGTCGCCAATGGGGAGGTGGTGATTGTGGATGAATTTACGGGGCGTTTGAGCGAAGGACGGCGTTTTAGCGAAGGGTTACACCAAGCCCTAGAGGCTAAGGAAAAAGTGGGGATCAAAGAGGAGAGCCAGACTCTAGCGGACATCACTTTTCAAAATTACTTCAGACTTTATGATAAATTGGCGGGGATGACGGGCACTGCCCAAACGGAGGCGACCGAGTTTTTAGAGATTTATAACCTAGAAGTGATCTCCATCCCCACTAATATCCCCATCCAGCGCAAAGACCTAAACGATCTCATCTACAAGAGCGAGAAGGAAAAATTTGATGCGGTTTTAGAGAAAATCAAAGAGCTTTATGCTAAGGGGCAACCCGTGTTGGTGGGCACAGCTAGTATCCAAAAGAGTGAGTTGTTGCATGCCTTGTTGCAAAAAGAGCGCATCCCCCATACGGTCTTAAATGCCAAACAGCACACTAAAGAGGCTGAGATCATTAAAGATGCGGGGTTGAAGGGGGCGGTTACGATTGCGACCAACATGGCAGGTAGGGGCGTGGATATTAAACTCAGCCAAGAGATTAAAGATTTAGGCGGTTTGTATATCATCGGCACAGAACGCCATGAGAGTCGGCGTATTGATAATCAGCTTAGGGGGCGTAGCGGACGGCAGGGGGATCCGGGGGTGAGCCAATTTTATTTGAGTCTTGAAGATGGTTTGTTGCGTATTTTTGGGAGTGATCGTATTAAGGGGGTGATGGAGAAATTGGGCTTAAAGGATGGGGAGTACATCGAATCCAAGCTAGTTACCCGTTCAGTGGAGAATGCCCAAAAGAAAGTGGAAGCCCTGCATTTTGAGAGTCGCAAACACTTGTTAGAATATGACGATGTGGCAAATGAGCAACGTAAGAGCGTTTATAAGTTCCGCAACGAGCTTTTAGATGAGAGCTATGACATCAGTGCACGCATTGAGGAGAATCGCCAATATGCCGTGATGAAAATTTTAGAGGCGCACCAAAGTTTTAAAGACCAAGACTTCCAAAAGGAAGACTTGGAAAACATCACCCACGCGCTCAAAGAGGAGTTCAACGCACAGGTGAGTTTTGAGGGCTTGGAGGATTATAGCCTTAGTGGGGTGGAAGCCTTTGTTTTGGAGACACTGATCGCACAATACCAACAAAAAATGCAGGGCATTGTAGATCGCGACAAGATTGAGCGCGTGGTGTATTTGCAAATCTTGGATAACGCATGGCGTGAGCACCTTTATACAATGGATAATCTCAAAACCGGTATCGGGCTTAGGGGGTATAACCAAAAAGACCCCTTGGTGGAGTATAAAAAAGAGAGTTATAACCTCTTCTTAGAACTCATTGATTCGATCAAACTGGAGGCGATCAAGACTTTCCACAAACTAGAATTGAGTCCCAATACGGAGGAAACCCAGCGGTTTTTAGACGACCTAGAGGGGAGTCAAGAGGAGATGAATTTTAACGACCAAGATATCGAGTTGGGTTTGAGCAACTGGGAGTTTGAACAAGAAAAGCCTAGGAGTGTGCCAAGAAATGCCCCTTGTTATTGCGGGAGTGGGAAAAAATACAAGCACTGCCATGCCAAAAGCGGGCCTAAAAAAGGAATCTTTGCTAAAAGCAACAAGCCTGACTAATGCCCTCTGTGTCTTTAGTGGTGTTTTTGGTGCGCCGTTATCTGCGTTTTGATAAAAACCAGCCCTTTATCAGCATCACAGCCATTTTGGCCTTTTTGGGTGTGGGGGTGGGCGTGATGGTGTTGATTGTGGCGATGGCAATCATGAATGGCATGAATGCCGAGTTTGAAAAAAAGCTCTTTGTGATGAATTACCCCCTCACCCTCTATTCTACGAGCTACTATGGTATTGAAAAACACACAATCCAGACCCTAGAGCAAAAATTCCCCCATTTGCGTTTTAGCCCCTATCTGCAAGCCCAAGTGGTGGCGCGCTACAATGGCATGGTGAGCGGGGGGATGCTCTTTGGGGTAGAGTTGGATAAGGAAGTCCCTATTAATAGCATTCTAAAAGAAGGTTTGGGGGATGTGGATTTAAAGGAGTTGGAACAAAATCCCTTTTATGTGGTCGTGGGAAAGGGCTTGGTGGATAATTTGTTGCTAGGGCATGCCAAAAAATTAGAATTGTTTTTCACCAAACTAGAACCCACCGGCTTTGTACTCTCACCAACCATGAAGCGTTTTGATGTGGTGGGGTTGTTTTCTTCGGGTTTGAGAGCCTATGATAGTAGCTATCTTTACACCAGTATTGGGGCTTTGCGCGCGATTAGAGGACTGCCACCGGGTATTTATGATGGCGTACATATCTATTCCAAAGATGCCATGCAGGATATGCCACGCATCAAGGAAGCTTTGAGGTCTATCCCCAATCATGGGGTCGATATTGAAGGCTGGTGGCAACAAAATGGCAACTTTTTTTCAGCCATGGCGTTAGAAAAGCGCGCTCTGTTCATCGTGCTGATGTTGATTATCTTAATGGCCTCTTTAAATATTGTCAGTTCATCGCTTATGGTGGTGATGCACCGCCGCAAAGAGATCGCGCTGTTGCTCTCATTGGGGACCACTACAACAGAAATTAAAAAAACTTTCTTTTATTTGGGGAGTGTAATTGGAGGCGGGGGGATTATCTTAGGCGTTTTGCTCGCCTTTTTGCTCATGGGCATCCTCTCTAGTTTCCCCATTATTTCCCTGCCTGCTGATGTCTATGGCATGGATAAATTGCCCTTAGATTTGTCCATGGGCGATTTTTTGGGCACGTTGATCGGGGCGGTGGTTATCGTAGCCCTCTCCTCTTATTATCCAGCACACAAGGCGGCTAGTGTCCATGCGTTGGGCGTTTTGCGTAATGAATGAGCTTTTTAGACAATTTTAAGTTACTTTTAGGTAAAGTCGGGGGTCTTTTAGTGTAAGCTAGAGACTAATATTGGCGTGGAGAGAGATTTGAAAAATATTTATGTGGGTAATTTGGTTTATAGCGCAACCAACAAAGAGGTTGAGGATTTGTTTAGCCAATTTGGAGCCGTAAGCTCTGTTAAACTCATCCAAGATCGCGAAACCAAAAGACCTAAAGGGTTTGGGTTTGTGGAAATGGAAGATGAAGGGGCACTGAAAGCCATTAGTAGCCTTGATAATACCGATTTTATGGGAAGGACCATTCGGGTAACTGAAGCCAACCCTAGGAAGTAGGTTTGAAAGCTACCTTAAGTTGTTTTTGGTGGTGATAGAATAGGGCGTGGCGGTGTGCTTCGTCCCTGAGTCTTTGTAAAAATTGCAGATTCGCATCTTTAGAATCTAAATGCAAAGTTTTTTGATAAGTATAGAGGGTGTCGGGCACATCGCCTTGAGAGCGTTGGGTCTTGCCCTTGATCTTTGCTTTAGCGATTCCCACAGCCACAACCTCCCAGCCTGCTTGGCTCAAAACCCGTTTAGCTAATTGCACTTGTGCTTTTCCCCCATCTATTAGCCATAAATCTGGCATTTTTGGCTTGTTGTTTTTAACACGCCGTTCTAACATCTCTTGCATTTGGGTATATTCCTCTTGGGCCTTGAGCGTATAACGCCGATAAGCACTCTTGATCCACTCTCCCCGATCAAAAACCACCATGCCCCCCACACAATGGCTTTTGGCATGGTGACTAACATCAAAAATTTCAATGCGATAAGGCACTTTAGCCAAACCTAAAAGACTTTGCAAGGCTAGCGCATTCTGCTCGGCGGGCATTTGGCTACGCTCCAAAAGGGCTTGGATTTTTTGGTAACGTTCTCGGTAGAGAATGGCTTGCTCAAATCTTTCTTGCAGAGCCAGTGTTTGCATGCGTTGCTGGATGAGGCGCAAGAGTTGGGATTTATCTTCTAAGAGTTTGAGTGCTTGTTTGACCAATCCTCCGTATTCTTGTGGGCTAATCTTCCCCTCGCAGGGCGCACAACACCGCTTCATCTCATAAAACATGCACGCCCGCTTGCCCCTCAAACAAACTGGGCTTTGCACTAGGGGCAAAAACTCCAACACGCTTTCTAAAAGCTCCTTAGCTCCACTGCTAAAAGGACCAAAACAAAGCATTTCAGGCGGGATCTTGCGTTTGAGTACTAGAGTAGGATAGGGGGCGTGCAAATTAATGCAGACATAGGGATACGTTTTGTCATCTTTGAGCAAGATATTATATTTAGGCTGGTATTTTTTGATCGAGGCATTTTCTAATAAAAGGGCTTCTTCTTCACTGATCGTGATGTGGTATTGGATTGTGTGGATTTGGCCGATCATTTGGGCAATGCGTGCCCCCATTTTGGGGTTGGGCAAAACCTGATCGCCCACAATCTTAAAATAACTCAAAATGCGCTTTTTAAGATTTTTAGCTTTGCCCACATATAAAACCTGTGCTTGGGAATCCAAATACAAATAGACCCCACTCTGTGTCGGGAGTTGTTTGAGTTCAAGAGCGTCCATGTTCTTTTTGGACGTAGGTACGGATGTTTTCAAAAATCTCCCTTAATTTAGGGTCTTTAGCGTGGTTGATAAAAACCCCTTTAGCTTGTTCGTTGTAGTAGAATTTGGTTTTTTTAGGCTCAAAGGAGCGTGCAATCACAGCGGGCATGTAGTCTTGCACCTCCAAATGCAGGGGCAGAATAATATCTAGTTTTTTCACCTCTCTCAAGAGGGTTGGACTAAACTCTTGGTGGTGTTTTTTAAAATAGGTTCTGGCACTGGGGTGGTTAAAAACAAGCAAAAGTTTAGAATTTTTGATTAGAATGCAACGCAACCCTGTGCGCACTTCTAAGGGCAAAAACAAGCGGAGTTTATCCAGTTCAAGGCGTGTTTTGAGTTCTTGGAGATAGGGAATTTGCAAGATAGAAGTGAGGATCTCTTGAGAGCTTTTCATGGCTTGATTTTAGCATGTTTATTGGTCGGTTGTGGCTACAAAGCCCCCCCTTTTTATAAGAGCGCAAAACCCCAACCCCCCAGCCACCACACCCCCGCCCCCACCACCAACCACTCCATCCAAGAGGAGGGGGATTAGTTTTTGGGTATAATAGGGTATTTGAAGTGGAGAATGTGATGTTTGTGCCCTATCCCTTTGAACGCCTGCGCGCTTTGCTGAAAGATTTAACTCCCCCGCATTGTTTAGACCTTTCCATTGGAGAGCCCCAACTACCCACCCCGCCCAGTATCCAAGAGAGTTTGAAAGCCCATACGGAGGAGTTGCGTTTTTACCCCAAGAATGCGGGCGAGTCTTTTTTAAAACAAGCCCAAATAGATTTTGTGCAAAGGCGTTTTGGTGTGCGCTTGCAAGCCAATCAACTAATCCCTACCTTTGGTTCTAAAGAGGTTTTGTTTAGCTTGCCTGTTTTTTATCTCCATGACAAAGAACACCCCAAGATTGCTTTTTGCAACCCATTTTACCAAGTCTATTTAGCCAGCGCGCAAGTGGCTAAGGCACAGGTGATTGAGATGGAACTTAGCAAAGATAACCACTTTACCCCCACTTTGGACCCCAAGCACAAGCCCCACATGGTGATCTTAAATTCCCCTAACAACCCCACGGGGCGCACACTTAGTCTAGGGGAATTAAAAGAATGGGTGCAAAAGGCCTTGGATCAAAATTTCTTACTGGTCAATGATGAATGCTATAGCAATATCTATAGCGCATCGCCCCCACCCTCGATCTTGCAAGCCTGCTTAGAGGTGGGCAATACAGAATTTAAAAATATCTTGGCGATCAACTCCATTTCTAAGGCTCTAAGTGCTCCCGGACTTAGAAGTGGCTATGTTGCTGGAGATGCACAAATCCTACAGGCTTACCAAGTCTTTAGAAGTTACACGGGTTGTGCCATCCCCCTACCCCTCCAGCATGCCAGTGCGGTCGGCTGGAGCGACACACACGCCCAAGAGCAAATCCGCCAAATTTATGCCCACAACCTCAACCTAGCCCAAGAAATTCTGCAAGTACCCATCTTCCCGTCTAGTTTTTATGTATGGCTAGAAGTGCCAGAGGGGCAACATTTTACGCGTTATCTTTATAGCAAAGGAGTCAAGGTCTTGCCCGGGGATTTCTTGGGGACTCAAGAGAGTGCGCAAACCAAAAACTTTGTGCGAGTCGCCCTAGTTTATCCGCCTGAAGTGCTCCAAGAGGCGTTGCACACGCTTAAAAATGCTCTTAGAAGCTACCAGAGTTGCGCATGCTAGATCGCCCCATCCACACTTATAAAATCCATTTAATCGGCATTGGGGGGATTGGCATCTCAGGGCTGGCTAAATATCTCAAGGCTCAAGGGGCTATTGTGAGTGGTTCAGACATCGTGGAAAGCTCCATCACACGCTATTTAAGAGAGTTGGGTATTCCTATCACCATCCCCCATGACCCCAGTGCCCTTAGCGATCAAGAAGTGGTGATTCACTCAGCTATTATCAAGGTGGATAATGTCGAGATCGTGGCGGCGATGGAGAAAAATTGCATCATTTTGTCGCGTAAAAAAGCCCTAGAATACATCTTGGGCGATAAACGGGTGTTTAGCGTGTGTGGGGCGCATGGCAAGAGTAGCACAAGTGCGATGCTCAGTGCCCTATTACCCCATTTTGGGGCAATCATCGGGGCGACTTCTAAGGCCTTTGGCTCCAATGTCAAAGAGAGCAGTAGTCATAGCTTGGTCTTTGAAGCCGATGAATCCGATCAGAGTTTTTTACATTCCAACCCCTATTGTTCTCTTGTTACCAATGCAGAGGTGGAGCATTTAGAGGGCTACAACTATGATTTGGAAGCCTTTTACAACGCCTATACCCAGTTTTTAAGCTTAGGACAAAAGCGCGTGATCAATGCCGCCGATCCCTTTTTAAAGGGTTTGGACTTGGAGGCTACCCACCTTGATCCCACCAAAGACATCAGCGACATCTCCTATTTTCTCAAAGACGATGAGCCCTATACCCGTTTTAAGTTTAAAGATTACGGCTTTTTTGAAGTTTGGGGCTTAGGGGAGCACACCGCTAGCAACGCCGCGCTGGCGATCTTGGCTGCTTTGGGTGAATTGCCCTTAGAAACCTTGCGGGCTAATTTGCTGGATTACAAGGGCATTAAAAAGCGTTTTGATATTTTGCAAAAAGACGCGCTTATTCTTATTGACGACTACGCCCACCACCCCACCGAAATTCGTGCCACCCTGCAAGCCCTGCAAACCTATGCTAACTTGACCCAGCAAGATAGAGCCATCGTGATTTGGCAACCCCATAAATTCTCGCGTTTATTAGACAATTTAACGGCCTTTCAGAGCTGTTTTACAAGCCCGTTAGTCAGCCAGCTTTATATTTTGCCTGTCTATCGTGCCGGTGAGCCCCCCCAAGAGGTCAATATGCCCCATCTTTTCAAGCACCTCCAGCCCACCTTTATTGATCGCATGTGGCGCACCCAAGAGGGCTTGGGGCTATATGTGGGCGATCGCCTCATTTGCACCCTCAATCAAGGGCTTGTCATTGGTTTTGGAGCAGGGGATATTACTTCTCAGCTAAGAGGAGAATTATAGTGGGTGCTTGGGCTGTCTTACTTTTGGTTTTAGTCCTGCTTTGGCTTTTATTAAGGGATTTTGGCTTGATTGGTTTGAAGCAAAAGATCAGTGCTATTATCCTCTTGGGGGCTTTGGGAGCTTTTTTGATGTTTTATACCTACAAGCAAGATCAGGAGAATCAAAACCAAATGGCTCTGCAACGCGCCTTTTTGCGTGGCGAGACTCTCATTTGTCGCCATGTCCATGTCAATAACAAAGAATTTAATTTTGTGGCGGGTACGCTGAGCTTTTTGGGCAAAAAAAACACCCCCAAGCAGGGCATGCTCTTGGATTTACAAACCTGCATGCTGGCTAAACCCTAATGTCTTTGATTGCCCAATTAGATTTAACACGCTTTATAGAACACTTTAGCACCTTTCTGGCCCGACCTAAAGATTTTGCCTTAAATCCGCTACCCCCTAACATTTGGGAACATTTGCAAGAATTGGAACACTTAGATTGCACACCTCCCCCTACGCTCATCTGTCTTAAAGACGCGCTCAAAGCTTTCAAAAAAGGGGGGTTGTGGCGTTTAGATACACTGTTTGCTTTCGTGCAAATCGCGCGCTATTTTGCCTACCTCAAAGCCCTAGCCAACCCTAAACAACACCCGCATTTATATGCCTATTTAGATAATATCCACTTCCCCCCAGCCCTGCTAGAACTTGGCACGCACATGCAAGACACCCCCGCGCTTAAAAGCGGATTTTACCCCGATTTAGACGCATTGTCAGAGAGTCTAGCGCGCTTGCAAGCCCAGCAAAAAAAACTCTTGAATCAAATTTTAAGTAAGTCGGGCTTACAGCCCTATCTTGTGGATCGCCAAGTGCATTTTGTCAATGGCGCAGAAAGCTTATTGGTCAAGCCCGGTTTTAGTGTGGCGATCAAAGGGCAGGTGATTTTGCGATCCCACATGGGGTATTTTTACATTGAGCCCTTAGAAGCGCGCGATTTGAGCCGTAAAATCCAAGAGGTGCAGAATAAGATTGAGGAAAACCTAGCGCGCATTTGCGCACATTGGAGCGGACTTTTACGCCCCCATTTTTTATTTTTGCGCTTTATCAACCACGAGTTTGACTATGTTGATCACATCATCGCGCGGGTGCAATTTGCCAAAAGCGCAAATTTGAGTTTTATCAAGCCTAATGACCGCGGGGATTTTGCCTTAAGCCACTTTGCCCACCCTAACCTCAACAATCCTAAACCCATTTCTTTGCGCTTTGATCGATCTCTTCTGCTCATCACGGGAGTCAATACGGGGGGTAAAACGATGTTGCTCAAATCCATTTTAAGCGCGGTGTTTCTAGCGAAACATTTTTTGCCCTTTAAAATCCACGCCCCCACTTCTAGCATTCCCCACATTGAAAATATCCAAGCTATTATCAACGACCCCCAAAATAGCCAAAATGACATTTCTACCTTCGCCGGGCGCATGCTAGACTTCCAACGTGCCCTAAACACGCCCCAACTCCTGCTAGGAGTCGATGAAATCGAGCTAGGCACAGATGCCTCAGAAGCTAGCTGTCTTTACAAGGTGTTATTAGAAAAATTAATGGCACAGGGGGCCAAGATTGTGGTAACCACCCACCATAAGCACTTAGCCTTACTCTTAGCCAAAAACCACGCCGTCCAGCTCCTAGCCGCCCACTTTGACCCCCAAGCCCAGCTCCCCACCTACACCTTTAGCCCCGGGCTCATTGGTAAGAGTTACGCCTTTGAAAGTGCCTTGCGTTATGGCTTATCCCCAGAACTTATTGAGCAAGCCCGTGGGTTGTATGGAGCAGAACAAGAGAATTTAAACGCCTTGATTGAGCGCACCAGCGCGCTAGAACAAGAGCTAAGAGTCCAATACGCCCAGCTTGAAGAGGCTAAAAAGATCCATAGCCAACAAATCCAAGAGGAGCTAGAACAACTCCAAGCTAAGGCCCAAGCCCAGCAAGCCAAACAAAGCGCGCTGGAAAAGAGCTACCAGCAAGCCTTAAGAGCCTTGCAAGACACGCTTAAGGAATTTGAACGCACCCAAAATAAAAGCCACGCCCACCAGCAAATCCAAGTCATCAAGGCAAGCCTGACACAATCCAAGCCCACCCAAACCCTTAAGCCCCCTAAACCTCCAGCCCTCACGCAAGGCGCGTATGTACGCTACAAAAACCAGTTAGGCACAATTATGGGCCTTAATAAAGAGAGCTGTCTAGTGGCTTTAGACAATGGCTTGAAAATCAAGATCAACGCCCAAGAACTCACCTTAGCCACTCCCCCCAAGATTCCCACCCAAGTCAAGCTAGAGCGTAAGCCCACAGCGACAGCCTCCATGCGCTTAGATGTGCGCGCCCTAGAGGTGCTAGAAGCCTTGCAAGAAGCCCAAGACTTCTTAGCCAATGCGCTTTTGGCAGGCTTTGAAGAGGTCTTAATTGTGCATGGCAAGGGCAAGGGGATTTTACGCCAAGCCTTAAGAGAGTGGCTCAAAAAACACCCCAAAGTGATTGCCTTTGAGGACGCACCCTACAACTTGGGTGGCTCAGGCGCACAGGTGGTGAAAATTTAAGGGGGAGTTTATAAAAAAGCCACCTCCTTTCCTAACACTTTGGATACCCCCTCAAACAAACCTAAGGCTTCCTATGCTAGAATGCGCAACCAAGTAAAGCACAAGGGATAATTGATGGGGTATTGCGGGCATTAGTTTTACTGACCCTTCTGGTAGGCTATTCTAGGGCCTATGTTGAATTAGACGATGAAGGCAGAGGGTTGGAGTTAAGTTTTTCTAATTTATCAGTTTTGAGTATCGAGTCGATGATTGCCAGCAAAAAAGAAAGGCGTCTGTTCAATGCCATGGTCGATGCCTTGATTTTGGGAGACATGAATACTGCCATTCAAAGATTGACGGCTTATAAGGGGTTGGGCTTGCGATCGGGTGCGTACGATCGCTTTGTGAGCAAGTGCCAAAAGCATGTCAAAATCCACCTACCCGTTCTCACCAACGCCTCAAGCGTGTTGAGCGGTGCTTACCATGTCAGCTTCCATTGGCGTTTTTGAACTCTTGGTGATCACCCCCCCACCCAACACACAATCTCTTTGATAAACCACTAGGGCTTGTCCTAGTGCCACACCATAAACGGGCTCTTCAAAGTGTGCATAGATGATTCCATCTTTTAGGCTGATGTGTGCTTTTGTGGGCGTGCTCCTATAGCGCACCTTAACAAGATATGTGCCCTCTTGGAAGTCAATGGGTAGGGATTTATTTTGCGCTTCGATATAGCTAATGGCTAAGTCCTCTTTCTTGCCCACAATGATTTCATTTTGCGCCGGCGCAATGCCCATAACAAAATGTGGTTCATGCGCACCCTTGATGGTGAAACCCTTACGCTTACCAATGGTGTAATGCATGTAGCCCTTGTGCGTACCAATAACCTCCCCGCTGGCATTACGCACAAGCCCTGCGGTATCAACCTGCAGATGTTTTTTAAGCGTGTCAATGTAGGAAGTCTCCACAAAACAAATCTCTTGGGATTCTTTGTAAGTTTGCAAAGTCCCTAAAAAGGGCATGGCTTCTAGGGCTTTGGGCTTGATCTCCTCTTTGAGCAAATCGCCCAAGGGGAAGATAAGCGCATTAATCGCTCTTTGGGGCAGGGCATAGAGAAAATAACTCTGATCCTTGCTTAAATCGCGCGCCTCTTGAATGCGTAACACCCCCCGTACTTCTTGCAAGCGTGCATAATGCCCGGTGGCCATTTTTTCATAACCCCGATTGAGGGCAAATTCTAGACCCAGCCCAAACTTCATCAGGGGGTTACACAACGCACAAGGGTTAGGCGTTTGCCCCTGTTGGTAAGAATCGATAAAGACTTGATAGACTTGTTGCTTGAAGGCTTCTTGCAAATCCAGCACTTCAAAGGGGATTTTTAAAAACTGTGCTACTTCTTGGCAGTTTTTAATATAAATGGCGTGCTTTTCCTCTTTGTCATGCAATTTCAAATATAAACCCAAGAGATCATGCCCGGCTTGTTGTAACAAATACGCACTATAGGAGCTATCCACCCCCCCACTCATCAAAACAGCGATTTTCATTTAGGTTCTTTTAAGTTTGATGGGCAAGACTATATTTTTTTAGCTAAAAAAAGGCTTAACACCCAAAGACTCGCGTAAAAATCTTAGCGGTATTGGCTAAATAGTAGGGCAGATCAAAACACGCCTTGATGGCGTCCGGATCGACATGCTTTAAGCGCGTATCAGCTAAAAGATAGGTCAAAAATAAATCGGGCTCTCTACTCTGCCCTTGTTGCAAATGCGCCCAAACCTTTTGGGCACTCTCTTGCACAATGGCATAACTCTCCTGTTTGCTAAAGCCCAGTTTAGGCAATTCTAGCGACACCCGTTGGGAAAAGACCAACCCACCGGTTAAATGCAAGTTTTTCAGCATGTTCTCCGGATAGACCACCAAACTTTTTAATAGCGTGGTCAATCTATCCAACATAAAGTCAGTGGTGGTGAAAATATCGGGAAAAATAAAGCGTTCTACCGAGCTATGGCTAATATCGCGTTCATGCCAAAGGGCGACATTCTCCATCATCGGCACGGCATACCCCCTAATCATACGGCAAAGTCCGGTAATGTTTTCGCTCAAAACGGGGTTGCGTTTATGGGGCATGGCTGAGCTTCCCTTTTGACCCTTGCTAAAATATTCCTCCGCCTCATAAACTTCCGTGCGTTGGTAGTGGCGGATATTCACCGCAATTTTTTCACAACTGCTAGCCATTAGAGCCAAGGTATTGATCATACGAGCATGGCGATCGCGACCGATCACCTGATTGGTGATCTTGGCTACTTTAAGCCCCAAAATTTGGCAAGTGATTTCCTCTAGCTCCATAGGGACATGGGCTAAGTTTCCCATCGCCCCGCTCACCATACCAACGCCGATCTCTTCTAGGGCAATACGCAGGGCATCTAAATGGCGCTGCATCTCCTCATACCACAACGCCCACACCAGTCCAAAGCTCATTGGCTCACCATGGATGCCATGACTTCTGCCGACCATCAAGGTTTCTTGAAACTCATAAGCCCGGGTTTTGAGCACGGCTAGAAGTTCTTGTGTATCTGTAATAATGATCTGCAAACTCTCTTGGAGTAAGAGAGCTAGAGCGGTGTCAATGCAATCGCTAGAGGTGATCCCATAGTGGAAAAAGCGTCCCTCGGGTCCCAAATTCTCACACACTGCATTGACAAAGGCAATCACATCATGTTTGGTGGTCTGCTCGATAGCATCAATACGCTCTAGGCTAAAATGGGCTTTTTGAATCTTGGCACAATCCTCTTCGCTAACAAACCCCAAGGCATGCCAAGCTTGCACAACCGCCTTTTCCACACGCAAATACGCCTCGAATTTATTTTGCACGCTCCAAAGTTGCGCCATCGGCGCACGCGCATAACGATCGAGCATTAAACTTTAGCTTCTTCGCGACGTTGCAGGTATTCCCAACGCGCATCCACATCTTTTTGCAGAGCTTCAATGATATGTTCGTTTTCTTTCTTAAACAAGTGGGCAAAGCGTTTTTGCACACCCAAATAATCGCGCACGGGCAGGACATTGCGTGGGCGGTAGGTGATCTTGAGCTCCTTGCCATCAAAAATCTCAAAGAGGGGGAAGATCAGGCAATCTACCGCCAAGTCGGTCATTTCAATCGCCAAACTAGAATGGTATTTCCACTCAGTTGGGCATGGGCTAAGTGCGTTGATAAAACAAGGTCCCTCTGTGTCTAGGGCTGTTTTGATTTTTTTGTGCATATCCTTCCATTTGTTGGGGGCAAGCTGGGCGGTGTAGGGGATGCCATGGGCTGCCATGATGAGGGGCAAGTCTTTTTTGCGCTCTTTTTTGCCAAAGCTAACCTTGCCTGCTGGCGTGGTGCTGGTGCTCGCCCCCATAGGCGTGCTCCCACTGCGTTGCCCGCCAGTGTTGGCGTAGTTTTCATTGTCCAAGCAAATATAGGTCATGTCATGTCCGCGCTCCAAGCACCCGCTAATGAATTGGAATCCAATATCATAGCTTGCACCATCGCCCCCAAAGGCGACAAATTTGGGGCGTTGCCCCTTGTATTTGCCCTTGTTAGCTAGGGCTTTATACATGCTCTCCACCCCACTAATGGCTGTAGAGCCATTCTCAAAGCCCACATGAATCCAAGGCACATCCCAAGAAGTGTGGGGATAGACAGCCGAACACACTTCCAAACAGCCCGTAGAATTGCCTAAAACAATGGGCCCCTCAATGGCGTTTAGCACTTCTCTAACAATGATTCCATGCCCACACCCCGGGCAAAGTAGGTGCGAACCTTCAAATTTCTCAGCCGATTGGCTAAAACTCTTGAGTGTTTTGACTTCTCTAACCATATTTTACTCCTTAAAAAAAAGACAATTTAGGACCATTGAGTCCGATGAATTGTTGGGTGGGGTGGGTCAGCGTGCCTTTTTGTACATCCTGAACCAATTCGTCAAAAATGCCATCTAAATCTGCTTGGGTTAAGTCGCGTCCACCTAGCCCATAGATGTAATTACTCAGCACCGGATGCTTACACCCTTTTGCCTGATACAGACTGGCGGCCAACTCGTTAAACATCGCGCCCATCGCACCTGAAGGCGAACTTTTATCCATAATGGCTAAGGCTTTGGCGTTTTTGAGCACCTCGCCGACTTGCTCAAAGGGGAAAGGTCTGAGTAAATGCGTGGTGACCACGCCCGCTTTAATGCCCTTTTGTCTGGCTTTCTTGGCAGCCACAATAGCAGATTCGTAGGTCGTACCCAACGCAAAGATCAACACCTCTGCATCCTCTGCCATGAAAGATTCCACAATGTGGTAACGCCGGCCTGTGATCTTGGCAAAATCGCTAAATACGCTCTCTAAAACGGCTTTAGAGTGCATGATGGCATGGTGGAGTTTGGCTTTATGCTCAAAATGCCATTCTTCCTCAGCCTGTGCACCATAGCTTACTGGACGATCAAAATCGAGCATGGGATGCACGCCCACATAATCTCCTACAAATTCATAAGCCACCTCATCGCTTAAGGGGCGGACATTTTGTACGGTGTGGGAGGATAAAAACCCATCTTGATGCACCATGACCGGCACGCGCACTTCCGTGTGCTCAGCCAGCTTAAAAGCCATCAAGGTAAAGTCATAGACCTCTTGGGGATTGCAAGTGCATAGATGGATCCACCCACTATCGCGCCCCAAATACATATCTGAGTGATCGCAATGGATGTTCAAAGGTGAAGCCAGCGCACGGTTAGCCACATTTAAAACGATAGGCAAGCGCATCCCAGAAGCTTGGTAGAGCACTTCAATCATCAGGGCAAAACCTTGCGAGCTAGTGGCGGTGCTCACCCGCCCCCCAGCAGCAGCGGCACCCACACACGCACTCATGGCGGCATGTTCGGACTCCACGAGCACAAACTCACCATCAATGTAGCCATTATCCTTAAAAGAGCCGTAATTTTGGATAATGGGCGTGGAGGGAGTGATAGGGTAGGCAGCCACAACATCTACTTGGGCTTGCCTGAGCGCATGCGCACTAGCGGTACAACCATCCCATGCTTCCACTTCATTCATCGTGTAATTAGAAGCCATTGTAACCCCCCTCAGTGCGGTAGCTTTTCTTTTTAATCCCCTCAGCTTTGCTGGGCCACTTGGTCAGTGCTTCCTCTACGGGTTCTAAATTGTCAAACATCAACAAAGATTTGGGGTTAGTGGGGCAGACATCCACGCACACCCCGCAACCTTTGCAATGCTCATAGTCAATCCCACTCATCTTGCCCTCACGGGACAAAATAGAGGCATCGGGGCAATAGACCCAACAATTGAAACAGTTGATACAAACTTGTTCATTATGCACGGGTTTTTCCACACGCCAATGCGAAACACTCGCTTTAAAAGAACTCTCTTGAGTATAACTACGCTCGTTGTTGTGCTTGCTCAGCTCTTCTTGCCCTTGCTTTTCAAAGGGGAAGAGAACCGCTCCAATCTCAAAATCTTGCCAATTTTTCATGTGAATCCTTTATTTGACTTGTTCGTAAGCTTGATCGATGGCTAGCATGTTGGCATCAATCAAAGCTTGGGGCATTTTCTTACCCAACACTTCTTTAAAAGTGCTTTTAAAAAACTCCAACTCCAACATGCCAGAGACTTTCATCAAAGCCCCTAACATTGGTGTGTTGGGGATGGGGCGTTTGATGGTATCCATCGCGATTTTAATGCAATTTAGCGTGTAGAGTTTTTTATCTGCCAAATTGGGCTTTTTCTCCAGCAACTCCTCACGGCTCAGATGGGTGGTGATGATATAGGTGGTGTCCTCTTTTTCATTTTCGGTGATGTCGGTGATAAAAGTCAAACCCGGGTCGATCACCAACACATAATCTGGCTCCATGAATTTTTCATGGTTTAAAATGGGCTCGGAGTCGATGCGGTTATAAGCCGTCATGGCTGCTCCCCTTTTAGCCGAACCATAGACTGCAAAGCCCTGCACCTCTTTACCTGTCGTGGCCACCACATCGGCTAAACCCTTAGCACCTGTAACAGCACCCTGCCCAGCTCTAGCATGCCATCTAATTTGCAACATCGCTTCTCCTTTGATTAATCATTTTAGTTGTGTTTTGGGATTATACAAGATTCTAGGTAAAATATAGCGATCTTATTGCGGACTAAAGTTTGGTCGTTTCAAAAAAGCGCACTTTTTAAAGAACTCAGAAGAATTTTTAGGGGAGTGGGAAGAACTTAAAACCCACTTGGGGAGCATAATTTTCGGGTCTCAAAAGATCATAAGCGAACAGCTTTGCCACCCCCTGATCAACCTCCCTTGATAGAGGGTTACTTTTTACCAGCTGTGCTAGACCCTTCGTATTCATAAATAAAGGGCACGCCTTTAACCAGCTTGGTATCCAAAACTTGTTTGGTTACCTTTTCGACTTCTTGGAGTTTATCATCGAGTACATCAGAGGGCGAAACTTTATAAGCAGTGGCATAGACCTTGTTGAGCAAATCAATTTTAGCCTCTGTGCTGTGTTTATTTTTGATTTGGCTCAAAATATGAGCTGCTTTGAAATTAGATTCCTTGCCCAAGAATCCAACAAGCACCATATGCACGTTAGCATTTTTAAGCCTCTCATGGACATTGCCCAACTCATTACGGCAATGCGGGCAAGAGGGGTCAGAAATGATGTAAAGGTCTTTTTTGACACCCTTAGTGCTGGATTTGAGCGTGATCACATAATCTTTGGGGATTGCTTGGAATAATTTATTGAGGGCCACACTATGTTGTTGCCTAAAATTATGGACTTGAGAGTCATGGAAAATGCCATCCACCAAGTCCAAATCATCCTTATTCCCACTAAAAAACATACCGGTCAAGCCGACTGCCAAAGAACCACTCCGATTCACCAAAAAAGGGATGTGGTATTTGGTGTCTGGATCTTGGACCACCACTACTTGGAACTCTTTATTGGATTTTAAGGGGAAGGTTTCTAGCACCTCCACTTTCTTATTGATCTGCTTGTTGATGAGTTGCACCACACTTGTAGCCAACTTGCTATCCACACTTGCTTTTGCCCCCATTAAGCTGGCACACACCGCTAACACATACAAGACCTTTTGCATATATCCTCTTTTCAAAAATTTCCGCGCATTCTAACACCAAAAGGCTAACACGCATATTAAAATCTCTACGCTATAATGCAGGTATGTTAGATTGGTTGGCTTATTTAAGCGATCAGAGGGTAGAGGCGTTTTTATTGCTATTTTTACGCCTAAGTAGCGTGGTAGCCCTCTTTCCCTTTTTTGATAACAATTTGATCCCGCTCTCCATTAGGGGGGCTTTGGGTTTCTTTTTGACGTTGGTTTTTTACCCCAATTTGCCCCATACAGCCCTCAATTTGAGTCCGGAAATCTTTTTGATCGCCTGCATCTCTGAAGTGTTGCTAGGCTTATGTGCCTCTTTTTTCTTGCATGTGGTCTTCAATGCGATCGCCTTTGCGACCGATACCATTAGCTTTTCAATGGGCTTGACCATGGCCAGTGCTTACGATCCGCTCTCAGGAGCGCAAAAGGCGGTTGTAGGGCAGGTGGTCTTGCTCTTGGCCATTTTGATCATGCTCCAAACCTCCATGCATCATTACATTATTCTATGGGTGCAACACAGCCTAGAGCAGGTGCCCTTGGGAGGATTTGTGTTGAGCAACCACATGGTGCAAGCTAGTGTAAAAGCCTTAGCCCACCTCTTTATCGTGGGCTTTAGCATGGCCTTTCCAATCTTGGCGATGGTGATGTTAAGCGATGTGATCTTTGGGATGATCATGAAAACCCACCCCCAATTTAACCTTTTGGCTGTAGGCTTCCCCCTTAAAATCGCCATCGCCTTTATTGGACTAATCTTGATTTTGGTCTCCATCATCGATCGCTTCAAAAGCGAGATGTTACACGCCTTCCAAGCGATCAAGAGTCTTTTTTAGACATATAAATTTTGGATATTGTAGAGTCCGGGTTGTTGGGATACTAGCCACTTGGCTGCTTGCAGAGCACCCTTGGCAAAGATGTTGCGATCGGTGGCAATGTGGGTGAGTTCCAAATACTCCCCATCTAAGTAAAAACCCACAGTGTGTTTCCCCACCACATCGCCTCCACGCAGACTCACAAACCCGATCTCGTCTGTTTGGCGTTGATTTTCCCGTTTGGTTTGGGAGACTTGATCAAAAACCAAATCCCGAGCTTGCGCGCAGGTTTGTCCTAAAATCAAGGCACTCCCACTAGGGGCATCTTTTTTGTAGCGGTGGTGCATCTCGGTAATTTCAATATCAGCTTCTTGTAAGTCCTTAGCCACCGATCCCACAATCTTATTTAAAACTGCCATGCCAATGGACATATTAGGCGTGTGCAAGACAGGAACCACTTGACTTAATTTTCTAATAGCCTGCCAAGTTTGCTCCTCAAGCCCTGTTGTCCCCGAAACTAAGGGTTTGGGTGTTTGGAGCAAAAACTCAATGAGTTTAGAAGAAGCCTTGGGTAAGGAAAAGTCAATCACCAAATCGCAATGGGCTAAAAACTGCTCCAGGTCATTGGTAACAAAAGCATCTTCGGGGAGCACTTGGGCTAAATGCATGCTCAGGTTTTGGCGCACAAATACACTTGTTAAACAAAGGTCGCTGTGTTTTTGGATTTCGCGCACCAGCAAGCCCCCCACCTTGCCACTCGCCCCAAATACGCCGATGTTGAGCATCAGTGGTGTGAATCCAAATAGGCAATACAAGAAAGTGCTGCAGTGGCACCATCTCCAGCTGCACACACCACTTGTTTAGGTGCGTTCGTGCGGATATCCCCGGCAGCAAAAAAGCCCGGCAAATTGGTTTTCATGTTCAAATCCACCAATACAGAGCCATAAGAATCACACGCACACAACATGCTCCCGTCCTCTTGCTTTAAAACCTCGTTATTGACATCATAGCCCACAAAGACAAAGATAACGGGCACGACTAATTCTTGGATTGTCCCGGTTTGGGTGTTTTTCAACACCACCGCATTCACCCCGTTACCATCACCCTTAATTTCCTCCACCACGGCAGGTGTGATGAACTCGATTTTGGGGTTGTTTCTAGCGTGTTCTATGGTAACAGGGGCTGCCCTAAAACCATCGCGCCGGTGGATGAGGTAAACCTTGCTACACATTTTGGTTAAAAAAAGTGCCTCTTCTAGGGCTGTATCCCCGCCACCCAAAACCGCCACTTCTTTATTTTTGTAAAAAAACCCATCACAGGTTGCACAGGTGCTAACACCCTTGCCAAAGAACTCATTTTCCCCCTTGATACCTGCCCTCTTGGGCCGCCCACCGGTGGCCAAGATCACGCTTCTAGCCGGCGTAACCTTGCCATCATCAGTGTGAATCAAGTAATGTTTATCTTGGGTGCTGATCTTGCTCACCGCGACCATTTCTTGCTTGAGACCAAAGCGGAAACATTGTTCTTGCCAGGGTTGCATAAAATCAATACCACTGAGCACCTCTTTAATGCCCGGATAATTTTCAATCTCGCTACTAGTGGTGATTTGGCCTCCGGGCATACCCTTTTCAAACAAGATCACATCTTTAACACCGCCCCTAGTGGCGTACAAACCCGCACTCAGACCAGCTGGACCTCCGCCCACAATCGCTAAATCAATCATGAGAGACTAGAGCAACTTATCAATGTTGTCTTTGAGGGCCTGTTTGGAGAGCGCGCCCACGGTTTGATTCATCACCTGACCATCCTTCATGTAAAGCACGGTGGGGATGCTTCTAATACCATATTTAGCAGACAATTCATCTTGCTCGTCTGTATTGACTTTGCAAATCTTGGCTTTACCTTCGTATTCGCTGGCTAGCTCATCAATGATGGGAGAGAGCATTTTGCAAGGACCACACCAAGGTGCCCAAAAATCTACAACAACCGCCCCACTATTGGTAACACTTTCAAAATTCTCATGCGTCAATTCAATATAATGTGCCATTTTTAACTCCTAATTTTTTGTTTGGATTTGAATTTTATTCAAGCTTCCCTTTATATCCGCTAAAACCCGATGTTTTCTAGCCACTCTAGGGTATGTCTGCCTAAAGCCCCCCTGATGACAAGTGCATCGATACAAAAATCATAAGGCATGGGATTTTCTTGCAAAAACACCTGGATACTTTGGTGGATTTTGCCCAGTTTAACGGGCGTGATCGCATAGAGTGGCTCGGCGTGCGTGTGGCTCTTGACCTCCACAAAATGCAACACCTCCTCTTTAAGCGCGATGATGTCAATTTCGCCATAACGGCAATAAAAATTACGCTTGAGGATGGCACACCCATGCGCGCTCAAAAAAGCACAAGCAATCTCTTCGGCTAAGAGCCCCTTGGCATAGCTCATGGATACAAACGCATGGCATAAATGCCTTGCAACTCCGGGATTTGTCGGCATAGCAAAAGAGCTTGCTGGATATGGGCTTGAGTGGCAATCTCTGTGATCACAATGCAGGTTTTATCCTCTTGGAAGTAGGCACAAATTTTAATGTGGCATTCTTCTAGCACAGGGGAGATTAAGGAGAGTGGATTGTTATACTGGCTTAAATCCACGCGCAAATAATAAGCACTTTGGATTTCTTGAGGAGTTTTTAGGGTGTGTGGGGTTGGGCTAGTGGGATAAAATTTTTTATTCAAAACACCCATTAAATCGCCTACCACCGCGCTAGCTGTCGCTAATCCACCCGCTCCTGCTCCATAATAAAAGCTCTCACCCAAACAATCCCCTAGCACACAAACACCATTCATCACCCCCTCCACACGGGCTAAAACGTGGTTTTGATCCAGCAAGACTGGGCACACACTCAAAGCAATTTTATCCCCTTGCTTGTGGGCTAAGGCTAGGTGCTTGATGGTGCGTTCCAATCTCTTAGCGTAGTGCATGTCTATGAGTTTAATCCGCTCAATGCCCTCTATGAACATTTCATCCAAGCTAGGTTGGATATGAAAAGCCAAAAAGGTTAAAATCAACAGCTTGTGTGCGCTGTCCAGCCCGCTAATATCTAGATGGGCGTTGGCCTCTGCATACCCCAAAGCTTGGGCTTGTTGCAAGGCACTTGCAAAATCCTGTCCTTGCTCCATTTGGCTTAGAATAAAATTAGTCGTGCCATTTAAAATCCCTTGAATACCCAACACTTCATTAGCCCCCAACCCCTCTTGAAGTGCGTTGAGAATGGGAAGCCCCCCACACACACTGGCTTCAAAGCCCATCGCCCCTAAATTCTGCAAGCTGTAGTAATGTTGGGCGAGCATGGCTTTATTAGCCGTTACAAACCCCTTCTTTTGCTTTAAAGCCCTTTGCGCCACTTGGAAGGCTTGTTCCACCCCCCCCATTAACTCCACCACCACATCAATACTAGGATCCTCTAAAATATCCTCAAGACGATCACTCAAGGGGAAATCCACCGCCCTTTTTTTGCTTAAATCCTGCACCACGCCCCTTGTGATGACCAATTCATGCCCGCATCTCTTGGCAATGAGCGCGCGGTTTTTCTTTAAAATCTCTACCACACCCATGCCCACACAGCCCAGCCCGATAATGCCGATATTCAAAATTCCCATTGACCTACCACCACTTTATACTACCGATTATTCTAACACAATTAACTCTTGACTTCCTCTTTGCTAGCCGTTTGGGATGGACGTTTATGGGTGAGAAAATCTGCTAAAGCATCTAAGTACTTCAGCATAAAGGGCGTAACCAACATGGAAAACACGATCATCAAAACCAAGAATTGCTGGATGTCTGTAGAAACCACTTGAATAATGCCTTTTTCGCGTAAAAAAACCAATAATCCTTCGTGCTTTTGCAAGGTCAAGAGGTGGTGCTTGCTGGCACTCAAAAACACCACCAGTGCAAACTCGCCAATCTGGGCGAGTGAGAGAGCGGCTCTAATGGCACTTTTGGCATCTCTAAAGATACGCAAAATCCCATAGAGCAACCCCACTTTTAAAGACATGGTCAAGCCCAGCAACAGCACCACCGCAAAGAAGTTGGCGATCAAAAAATTTAGGCGGATTTGCATCCCCACGGTAACAAAAAAAAGCCCCAAGAAAATATTTTTCAAAGGCGCAAAATCCTCTTGAACGCGGATTCGGTAACGCGATTTAGAAATGGCCATGCCCGCCACAAAAGCCCCTAACGACATGGAAAAGCCAAAAAAATGGCTCAGACTTGCTGCTCCAAAGACGATTAGCAAGATTGTCCCCATAAAGAGCTCGGGCAAACGGCTTTCAGCTGCCAAGTTTAAAATCTTGGTGGCGACCTGTCTGCCGGGCAATAATAAGAGCAATAAAATAATGGTGGCTGATATGGCGGTTTTGATCAAGAGATTAGCAAAATTCGCATTCTCATCGCCCATGAGCATTAAAATCAGCAACATGGGGATGGCTGCGATGTCTTGGAAGATCAAAATCCCCACGACAATTTTACCAGTGGTAGTATTAAGCTGTTTACTCTCCTCGAAGAATTTTAACACAATGGCAGTTGAAGAGAGAGAAAAACCCATGCCCACCACCAAAGAAAAACCCCAAGAAGACCCCATCACAAAGTAGCCAAAGAACAGCAAAAGCAAGGAAGTCGCAATCACTTGTAGTCCGCCAAATAATAGGACCTCTTGTTTCATGCTCTTGAGCTTGTCAAAGTTAAATTCAATGCCAATCATGAACATCAAAAATACAATGCCAAAGTCAGCGATCTCAGAGAGAGATTCAAAATCCTCAATATGGAATAAAAGGGCGATCACCAATCCGGTTAGAATATAGCCAATAATAACGGGCATCTCGATTTTTTTGAGGAGCAAGCCACTCACTACACTCAAACCCAACCCCACCACGACCACATACAAAGCATGTGTTTCCATGAAAAGCCCTTAATTTTATTCGATCCCTTGATGGCACTTTAAAAAAATACCGATCTTGCAAAGCAATTATTAAAAGTGCCTATTATATAATAAGTTGAATAAACAATAAGGGGTCTAGTGGCGTGGAAAAGACGATTGCGCTGGCAAGTATTTACGAATTGCAGGGGCTTAAAGAGCAGGCACTAGAGATTTACAAGAGCGTTTTAACCCACAACCCCCAGCATAAAGAAGCCTTGCAAGGGGCTAGACGCCTCGAGTCTCTTGTGCCTCATAAAAGACCCAGCACACCACAAACACAGACCCTCACTTTAGAAAAAAAGGCCACGCTGACCCAATACGCTCCCTTGCAACATTTTCAGGTACAAAACATGCGGACTTTCTTTATCCAAGCGACCAGCCAGGCCGAGTTACAAGCCATTGAGGAGTGGCTAGAACGATGGAATTAAAAAATATTATCTCCCAAACTCTCAACGAAATTGATCGGGTGCAAAAAGTCCCTAAGCCTAGCAGTCCCACCCCGCCCAAAGCCCCCAAAGAAGCCAGCTCTAAACAGACCATCTCGCCCATTTCTCAAGAGGAGAGAGAGTTTTTAAAGGACTTGGAGCAAAAAACCCTCGTTTTGTTTGAAGGACTCAAATCCCCCCAAACTAAGAATTTACCCGCTAAATTGGATTTGGTGGTTAATTACTTGCAATACCAGCTTTACATGGTGCAAGAGAGACTGAAAAACTACCAAGAGTGAATTTATCAGATTTGTGTTAAGATTAATGGCAAGTTAATAAAGAGGTGTTGATGGTTAAAGTGTTGATGATTGAAGATGATGTGGAGTTGGCGGAAATTTTAAGCGAGTTTTTAAACCAACATGGTATTGAGGTGATGAATTACGATGAACCCTACACGGGGATCAGCGCAGCCACCACGCAACATTACGATTTATTGTTGTTAGATTTGACCTTGCCCAACTTAGATGGGTTGGAGGTTTGCAAGAAAATTTCCAAGCAAAAGGACATCCCCATCATCATCTCTTCAGCTAGAAATGATATTAACGACAAGGTCGAAGCCCTAGAGTGTGGTGCTGATGATTATATCCCCAAACCCTATGACCCCAAAGAGCTTTTGGCGCGGATTCAATCCCTCCTCAGACGTTATAACAAAAAACCCCTGGTAGAGGGGGTCGCCCAGCCTAAAAACAACCTTTTTAGAATTGACAAGGATTCGCGTGAGGTCTATATGAAAAATAAAAAGTTGGAGCTCACACGCGCAGAATATGAGATCTTAACCTTGTTGATTAGCAAAAAGGGGTATGTGTTTTCTAGGGAGTCGATTGCCATTGAATCGGAGTCGATTAACCCCGAGAGTTCCAATAAAAGCATTGATGTGATCATTGGGCGTTTGCGCTCCAAGATTGAAAAAGACCCCAAAAAACCCAAACATATCATTTCTGTGCGAGGAGTGGGCTATAAGCTAGAGTTTTAGGTTAAGATGTCCTTTTCTATCTTTAGCAAGATTGTTTTTTTGTTTGTGATCTCTTTGGTGAGCTTTGCCGCCTTTTCTTACTACTTCATCCGCTCCCAAATTGATCATGAAAATTTCCAAACCCAAATCCGCCACCAGCAATTCATCACCACCATTAACCAAGTTTTAGCCGATCGCAGTAACCGCTACTCTGCTGAGGTGTATTTGCATGAATTGGGTTTTCAAGAGGTCAATCAAAACGAATTAAACGAGGTTCTAGCCCAGCACAAAGACATGGTGGAACATAGCGAAAACCCTCTAGCCAAAATCATCAAGGTGGGTAATAAAATTTTTATCTCGCTCAAAAATCAGGGCGATACGGTGCTTTACAAAGAGATTCACAAAACTTCTTACCGCAACTACTACTTTGCCATCTCAGTAGGGGCTTTTTTGATTATTGTCATTTTCATGTTCATGTTGCAGGGCTTTATCCCCATCAATGAGTTACGCAAAAAGGTGCATCTATTTTCCAATGGAGAGATGGATATTGAATGTAAGATCGATCAAAAAGATGAGATTGGCGATCTGGCTCTAGCCTTTGATAATGCCATTAAAAAGATCAAGGGCATGAACGAATCACGTATTTTATTCTTGCGCGCCATCATGCACGAGCTTAGAACCCCCATCGCTAAGGGCATGATTGTTGCCGAAATGGTGGATAATGCTTTGCAAAAAGAGAGACTCCTAGCCACCTTTAAACGACTCAACTCCTTAATCGAGCAATTTGCCCGCATCGAACAACTCTCCTCTAAGAACTACAAAGTAACCAAAGAGATTTTTTACATGGACAAGCTCTTAGAACATGTCAAAAGCATGCTCTTATTGGAGCGGGGCAATACTTGTATCCGCTTTGAGGGTCCCAATGGGGCTTTTGAAACGGACTTCCAGCTATTTGCTTTGGCGGTTAAAAATCTCTTGGATAATGCGCTCAAATACAGCGTTGATAAACGGGCACATATTGAGGTCGCCGGCGCAGATGTGATCATCTCCAACCGCGCTCCAGCCCTCAAAGAAGACCTTATGCATTACTTCAAGCCCTATTTCCACCATGAAAATCCCAACGATGGGCATGGCTTTGGGCTGGGCATGTATATCATTAAAAGTGCCCTAGATACTTTGGAGCTACGCTTGAGCTACACCCATCAAGATGGGATCAACTTCTTTATGATCCATGGCTGTATCTTGCAAAAATTCACCCCGCTTTTTTCTAAGCATGGCTAGTTGGCATTAAAAATTAGCGTAAATAATACCGATGTAGGAATTTACCCCGCCATGATTTGTCTAGGACATGGTGTTAGTGAAAATTAAATATAAAAAGGATTTACAATGGGTTATTGGAAGCATTCTTAATTATCGAGGGATTAAATTGAGCCGATCGGAGGCACGAATTGGCGTGAAGTTGTTTGAGCATGGTCTTAATTATCTCAGTGCCAAGCAAGAGGAAGAGCAAAGAAGGGTTCAGCTGGAAAGGGAATATGAGCATGAGGTGAATTTGCAACACCACTATGATGAGTTGGGGACTATGATTAAGGATATAAAAAACACGCTTGTTAGCCAAAATACCAAAAATAGTCAAGTCGTCCAGCCTACAGAAGTGGTTACTTTTGATACCATAATCGAGAATATTATGAGCAACCCAACGGTTATCAGTCTTGCTAATGAGTTTCTCTTTAGTTTGCAATCTTTGACCACTTCTATCAATAACTCCATCGAGCAATCTCGCCAAGAGACTAGCGAAGGGGTCAAAGCTCTTAGTAATGTCCTTGACAAGATGCAAGAAAACCAAGCCAAATCTGACGAAAAGTTTAACCAACTGCTCAACGAGATGAGGGAGGACAGAAAACAGTTCCAACAAACACTCGTTGCCAATGCTAATCCAAATGCAGTTAGTGGGGATGATCTATACGAAGTGAAGGAAATCCAAAAAGTAATTATAACGACTTGCAGGATATAAAAGCAACGGTTCTTGCTATGCTTGATAGAAAAACTAGAGATAAAGACGAAAAAGCCAAGTTGTTACCGACCTTAGGGCCAGTCCTAAAACTTTAAGAGTTTTTTAGCTTGGAGGGGGACTCAAAACCCTCATAAAATCTGCTTTTTGATGCAAAAATCAGTCTTCCATGCGGATCGCTTGGAAAACCAATAGCGGGGCAGGGCTCACCTCTGTAGGTGGCTTGACTAAAAATTGTGTGCTTGCTTTAGGCTAGTAGTTAATGAACAAACGCACATATAGAACTCTCTGTCTTATTGGCCTTTTGGGCGGGCATTAGGCTTTAATTGCCCTATTTGCCCTCCATGAATCAAGCCATGTTAGAATGAAGACCTACATTTTGATCGGAGGTTTCATGGCAAGTAAGTTAGAAATGAGCACTTTACAAATGGATATTTTAGACTATCTGTCTAAAAATAAATTTGTGGTGCCAGAGTATCAAAGGGATTATGCGTGGGAGTTAAAGGAGTGTTCGCAGTTGTGGGAGGACATCACGGCGTTTTTTGAGGGGGGGGGGGGGGGGGGGGGTGGAAAACACCCCAGACTGATGGGGTGGGGTTGCATTTACACCATTAAGGGGACAACCGAAATTGGTTGCGGGGCCCACCCGCCCCCGCCGTTTTTGGGG
>NZ_VKGC01000010.1:0-50438 GCF_007280785.1 Helicobacter mehlei | reverse complement strand
TACCAACCCCCCGCCCCCCGCCAAAAGCCAATTTTTTTTCTAAAACCACTTTTTTAAAAATTTTTAAACCGTATTTTGTTTTTTCCCCCCCCCCCCCCCCCCCCCCCCCCATTCGCCAAACAGATCAAAGCAAATGCCCCATTTTGTTTTTTTTAGTTTCTAAGTATTCTTTGTTGTGGCAGTTGCTTTCAACAATAATGCTACTGCGCTCCACCTCCACATAAGCCCCAATGGCGGCGATTTTTTGGGGGTTATTGGTCAAAAGTTGGATTTTAGCAATCCCGTAATGCTTCAAAATATCCCCCACAATGGCATAATCGCGCTCATCGTCTTTAAACCCGATCGCCCGGTTAGCCTCAATCGTGTCATAGCCTTGATCTTGCAAAGCATAGGCGTTGATCTTGTTAAACAGCCCAATGCCCCGCCCCTCTTGGCGCAAATAAATCAACATGCCCCCCTGCTCGTGCGCACCAATTTGACGCATGGCCATCTCCAATTCACCCCCACAATCGCATTTTTGAGAGCCAAAGACATCTCCTGTTAAACACTCTGAATGCACTCTAACAAGGGGCACTTCTAAGAGTTCTTGAGTGAAAACGACCAAATGATCCACTGGCAAGCCCCCTTCCTTATGCTCTTGGAAGGATTGAATCCAAAACACCCCAAACTTTGTGGGGAGTTTGGCGCGGTTTGAAATTTTAACCCGACTATCCATATCAAGCCCTTTACTTCGTAAAATGGGGCACTATCCTAGCATTTAAAGCCCACATTATGGTAAATATTTCTTAGCTTTTTTTAAGCTATTCTTATTTTCTATGCCCAACATTTTGGTTACGCCCAGATTTTGGAGCACAAAACCAATAAAATCCATGCAAAAAAGTGCGGTGTGCCCTAAAAGCCTAAAGCCCAGTAACTTTTTTTGGTGTCTTTGGATGTGCTGGGTGGCGTGGTAGAAAAACTCACCCACCAAAGGACCCATAGTCGGCGTGCAGATCAAATCTTGCCAGCTAGGGATTTCTACAAAGGCTTCTAACCCGTATTCCCAAAAAAAGGTTGAAACCAAGAAAGTGAAGAGCACCCCCGCACTCCAGCGATAGCCCGCCACCCTAGATTGCATGTAGTAAATCGCACCAAAATACGGGTGCAAGACCCAATTAAAAATAAATAGATCGTCATCAAATTGCGGACCCAAGCAGACATTGTGAAACCAGCTCCCCAGCCCGAATTTTTCTTTGCTCCAATGGGTAACACTCTCAGGCATCAAATACAGCCCTACAATGCCCAAAATAAAGCAAATACCCAACAGACCCACACTCGCGCCCAAGTATTTAGACCGGCTATCTGGCACATAGTGTGTGTTAAGAATGTAAGAATCCAAACTTTTCAAAGCACCTTGAGAGTTTTTCTTGGCAAGCAGATAGCGTAACAAAATATCAATGGCAACCCGCAGGGATAAAAGCAATAAACATAACCAGCCCTTTATTTTGGAATCGCCGTAATGATAGCTAAAATTTTAAATAAAATGGCAGAATTGTTTGATACGATCCACTTACAGAATAGATCGATTTGGAGAAAGGCAAGAATGAAACGAACTTGGAGTCATTTGGTTTGGGCGTTGGTTGCCATTGTAGGTGCGGTGTGTTTGGGTGTACTGGCTTTACACAAAGGCGAGAGTATCAACACGCTTTGGCTGGTATGTGCAGCCATTTGCATTTACTCTTTGGGTTATCGCTTTTATAGCCATTTTATCGCTTATCGAGTGCTCTGCCTCAACGATGGACGTGCCACACCGGCCTGTGTGCGCAATGATGGGCGTGATTTTGTCCCCACCCACAAGGCAATCACTTTTGGTCATCACTTTGCCGCTATTGCTGGGGCAGGTCCGCTAGTAGGTCCGATTCTGGCAACCCAAATGGGTTATTTGCCCTCCGTGCTGTGGATTTTAATTGGGAGTGTTTTAGGGGGCTGTGTGCATGATTTTGTGGTGCTCTTTTGTTCCATGCGGCGGGGTGGGAAGTCTTTGGGTGAAATGGTGAAAGATGAAATGGGTCCTGTGGTGGGTTGGTTTGCACTCTTGGGGATACTAGGGATCATGATCATCATCATTGCCATTTTGGCTATGGTGGTGGTCAAGGCTCTAGCGCATTCGCCATGGGGACTCTTTACGATCGCTATGACCATCCCCATCGCGATTGTGATGGGGCTTTACATGCGCTTTTTCCGCATCCGTGTTTTAGAGAGTTCGCTGTTGGGTTTTGTGCTCCTGATGTTGGCAATTTATTATGGCAAGGTGGTGGCCAATGATCCCATCCTTGCCTCTTATTTTACTTTGAGCGAGGGTACGCTAGCTTGGCTGGTTATCGCCTATGGTTTTATTGCCGCCATCTTGCCCGTGTGGTTTTTATTGGCTCCTAGAGATTACTTGAGCACCTTTTTAAAAATTGGGGTGATTTTGATCTTGGCAGGGGCAATTATCATTGTCGCTCCGCCCTTGCAAATCCCCAAGATCACCCACTTTATTGATGGGAGCGGTCCGGTTTTTGCCGGCGCGCTCTTCCCCTTTTTGTTCATCACCATTGCCTGCGGAACCATTAGTGGATTCCATGCTTTGATCGCCTCGGGCACTACGCCTAAAATGATCGCTAAAGAAAGCCATGCGCGCTTGGTGGGCTATGGCTCCATGCTGATGGAATCCATTGTGGCGATCATGGCATTGCTCATGGCTGCCATTTTACACCCCGGACTTTACTTTGCAATCAACGCCCCAGCTAGTACCATTGGAAGCGACATCACAGAGGCGGCTAAGGTGATTAGTTCATGGGGTTTTTCCATTAGCCCCCAAGAGATCGAACAGATCACCAAAAACATTGGCGAACACAGCATTTTAAGCCGCACGGGGGGTGCACCCACTTTTGCTATTGGGCTGAGTATGGTTGTCTATCAGCTTTTAGGCGATCCTAGTGTGATGGCATTTTGGTATCACTTTGCGATCCTTTTTGAAGCCCTTTTTATCCTCACAGCTGTGGATGCGGGCACTAGAACTGCGCGCTTTATGATCCAAGATATTTTAGGGCATCTTTATAAGCCCTTAGGCAATACAGAGTCCTATGGGGCGGGTATCTTTGCGACTTTGGTTTGCGTGGGGTTGTGGGGATATTTTCTCTACCAAGGCACTATCGATCCTAAAGGTGGGATTTACACCCTTTGGCCCCTATTTGGTGTGAGTAACCAAATGCTAGCAGGCATGGCACTCTTGCTGGCCACGACCATTTTATTTAAAATGCAACGCTTCAAATACGCATTAGTAACGGCGATTCCAGCTAGCTTAATTTTGGGGATCACCTTTTATAGCGGGACTTTAAAGGTTTTGCCTAAAGGCTCTGATAGCGTGTTAAACCATGTTTCCCATGTCGCCACCGCCCAAATTCTAAGAGAAAAACTCGCCACCACCACCGATCCTAAGCAAATCAGCCAACTCAAACAGGCGATCACCAACCACACCATCGATGCAATTTTGTGTGTATTTTTCATGCTGGTTGCCTTTTTGGTTTTGATAGCTAGTGTGCGGATTTGCTACCGGGCTTATAAGGGTCAAATCAGTCCGCCACTGGCAGAAACTCCCTTTGTAGCTGTGTCTTAATTTTAGACATGCTAGAATCAAAATAAAAAAGGTGTAAAAGTGGAACTGCATAATAGCGATGCCGATGTGCAAAAATTCTTGGATTTTTGCAAAGAAAAAGAAGTAGAATTTGTGGATTTTAGATTCACTGATGTGAAGGGCACATGGAATCACATGGGCTATTCATTTTCCAGCGTGGATAAGGATTTGTTACAACAAGGCATCCCCTTTGATGCGAGTTGCTTTAAGGCATGGCAGAGTATTGACAAGTCAGACATGATCTTGCAACCCGATTTGATTCGCTATTTCATCGACCCCTTTAGTGCAGATATTACCGCTGTGGTGTTTTGCGATGTGTGGGACATTTACAAGGAACAAGAATATGAAAAATGCCCTAGGGTGATTGCCAAGCGCGCTTTAAAGCACTTACGCGAACTGGGGATCGGGGATATTGCCTATTTTGGGGCAGAAAATGAATTTTTTATCTTTGATTCGATCAAAATGAAGGGCGATGTGAATTGCCAATATTACGAGATTGATAGCGAAGAGGGGGAATGGAATCGAGCGCGTAGTTTTGAGGGGGGGGTGAATTTTGGACACCGCACGGGGCGTAAGGGCGGGTATTTGCCCACACCCCCCACAGATACCATGATGGATTTGCGTGCTGAAATTGTCAAGGTGCTCAACCAAGTGGGGCTAGAAACCTATGTCGTCCATCACGAGCTAGCCCAAGCGCAAGGGGAGATTGGTGTGCGCTTTGGGGATTTGGTCGAGGCAGCGGATAATATCCAAAAGCTTAAATATGTGGTGAAAATGGTCGCGCATCTCAATGGCAAGAGCGCAACTTTCATGCCCAAACCCTTATATGGAGATAATGGGAGTGGCATGCACACCCATGTGAGCATTTGGCAAAAAGGAGAAAACCTCTTTTGCGGGGATGTCTATAAAAATCTTAGCCAAATGGCTTTGCACTTTTTAGGCGGGGTATTAGAACATGCTAGGAGTTTGGCGGCCTTTACCAATGCCTCTAGCAACTCTTATAAACGCTTGATCCCCGGGTATGAAGCCCCCTCAATTTTGACCTACTCAGCCCAAAATCGTAGCGCGAGCGTGCGCATTCCTTACGGGGTGAGTGGGAAGGCGACCCGTTTTGAATTGCGCTTCCCGGATAATTCCTCTAACCCCTACTTGGCTTTTGCAGCGATTTTGATGGCTGGCTTGGATGGGATTCACAAAAAGAGCGATCCGGGTGCACCGATGGATATTAACCTTTTCACCCTAACCCTAGATGAAATCCGCGATCGGGGGATCAGACAACTCCCCCACACGCTACGCAGTGCTTTAGAGGAGATGCTCGCCCACAAGGATTACTTGAAAAAGGGCGAGGTTTTTACCGAAGAGTTTCTCCAAGCTTACCAAAGTTTCAAATTCAAATCTGAAGTCTTCCCTTGGGAGAGCAAGCCCCATCCCTTTGAGTTTGAAACCACCTATTCGTGCTGATGAGAAGAAGGCGGGGCAGTTCTTTTAGGGACAGCCACAATAAACTCAAATTGCTCATGCGCCTCATTCGGATCGCCACCCGTTTATTCAAAAAATAAAAAGGATCGTGCATGCCTTATCCCCTCCTAGCTTTTGTACTTGCTCTTGTATTCTATGGGTGCAAGCATGCCCCAGCTCCTAGCAGTGAAGTTACTTTTTCTTACTACGAAGAGAGCGAAAAACAACAACCCAAAAACCATCTCTTGATCTTATTAGCCCCTATGGAGATTAGCTTTAGCTCTAATGTGCCTGAGAGCATGCAAAAAGAGTTCAAGACCTCTATGCTGGATCAAATCCAGAGTATTTTAGAAAAACGCGGATTTTCCGTAGAATTGGTGGATTCCAAACCCACGCCCAAGCAAGCTAATGAAGGCTATGTGGTTGTACGCATCACCGGTGCCATTGATGTTTTAGAGGAACTAGACATGAGTATTTTCAAGAAAAAAGATAGTGGCATTAGCAAGCGTAACAAAAACTTATCCATGGGCTTTTTGGAGCTCAGACTCTTAGAACCCAAGAGTCAAAAGGTGCTCCAAATGAGCGCGCTAGAGTTGCCCGGCTATCAGATCAAAACCGATGTTACCATCCAACAACAACGCACCACTGGCGGGGGGTTTATGCCCACCAGCGTGGTAACACCCGTGCATGGCAATGGGTTTGATAGCCATGTCTATCAAATCTTACTGCAAATTTATACGCAAGGTGTGAGCAAGATTAGCCATGAGCTCACCTTGCACAAGTTGGAGCAAGAAAAATACTTGATCCAAAAAGCCAAACAAACACCTTAAGGGGGCACGGCTACTTTATTCACCTTTTATTGCTAGAATGTGCCCTTTAGTGATAACATGGAGGTTACATGGCAATTATTGGTAAATTAAACTCTTTAGAGACACTTTTCAGCAAAACCCTAGAACTAGAGACTCTCTATGGGTATTTGGCTAGCATGTTGGACACCAACCACCCCCACCACCAAAGCTTAATCCAACAGCAAAGCGGATCGCTACGGCAAGACATCGGGCATGGCATGCACGCCATGCACATCGCTTACAAACCCTTAGGAGGTGTGTTGGAGACTCACCGCACCCACATTGATTTTTGCCTTGTGGTGCATGGGTGTGAGATTTTAAACTTAAGCGACTCAAGCGATTTGGTAATTCAAGAAGACTATGATAGCACGCTAGACAAGCAAACTTACCATAATGGCGAACATAGCCTAGAAATGTATTTGCACGCTGGCTGGTTAGCCATCTTATTCCCCACAGATGCGCACACCACCAGCCCCCACCCCCAATCTTTGGACTTAGTGCATAAAGTCGTGGCTAAAGTGCCCGCTAATCTTGTTAAATTAAAGCTCTAAACATGAAAATTTGCTCTTTTGTTTTCTGTATCGCCCCCCTGTGTGCGGGCACTTTGGAGGGGATTTACCAAACCCAAGCTTTTTTGTATATGAAAGCCTCTTATGTAGAATTTTTTAAGTATGAGGACAAGTATTATGCTTACGGGATTGCCAATGTGGATGGCTCACCGGCTAGAAAAGATATTTACAATAAAAACCCTGCTTTACGCAGCCGTAGCGATAAGGGCGTGGTGTTTTTATATAATCTGAAACACATTTATGATGACACCTATAAAGGCGGGCGGGCATATAATTTTTACGATGGGCGGACTTATTATGTGCAAATCCACCAAAAGAAAAACGGGGACTTAAAATTTTTGCCCAGCCTAGATCGGCGTGGATTTTTTGGCAAAACTTTTATCTGGAAAAAGCTCGATGAAAACTACCTCAAAGAGCACAACATTGCCCGACCTAATTTTTTTGAAGTGCTCGAAACCCTCAAGCAAATCCCGCAAGACCCTTAAGAGCAAGGGCGATCTTAACCGCATTGGTGGCCGCACCCACGCGCAACTGGTCAGCTACACACCACAAGTGTAGCATGTGTGGGCTGTGCAAATCATCGCGAATCCGCCCCACAAAAGTTTGATCGCTATGGCTAGCAATCAAGGGGGTGGGGTAGCTAGAGGTGGTGGGTTCATCGAGCACCACGACATTGGGAGCTTGTTTTAAAACTTCTCTAGCTTCTAGGGCACTCACGGGTTTTTCAAAGCTAATACTCAGACTCTCACTATGGCTTCTAAGCACGGGGACACGCACACAAGTAGCACTGATAGGGAAGTTGGCGTGCATGATCTTATGGGTCTCTTGCACCATTTTCATCTCTTCTTTAGTGTAACCCGAGGGTAAAAAGACATCAATTTGGGGGATCACATTAAAGGCGATGGGATGGGGGAAGGCACTATTAGGCGCATTAGAATCCTTGATTTGTTCTTGTAGCTGGTGAATGCCCTTTTTGCCCGCCCCGCTCACAGCCTGATAAGTGCTCACATCCACGCGCACAACTTTAAAGGCGTGGTGTAGGGGGTTTAAGATTTGCACCATTTGGATGGTGGAACAATTCGGGTTAGCAATGATTGATTGTGGGCAGTTTTGCAAGTCTCTCGCATTGACCTCTGGGACCACTAAGGGGACATCTGCTTGCAAGCGAAAAAAACTGGTATTATCAATCACCACCGCGCCATTTTGAGCAGCACAAGGGGCAAAAACCTCACTCACGCCCTTACCTGCACTAAAAAAGGCAATGTCGATCTTTTCTTGGCTAAAAAAGGCTTGGGTGGTCTCTAAAATGGTGTGATTCTCCCCAAAGGCGCGGATTTTCTTGCCCGCACTCTTGGCACTAGCCAAAGCAAAGAATGCGCCCACGGGAAAAGTGCGCTCTTCTAATACCTTGATGATCTCCTCACCCACTGCCCCGCTTGCGCCCACTAAAGCAATGCTATATGTTTTCATTCTTTGACCATCGCTAAAGCTTTTAGAAAACTCAAATGATTCACCTGCAATCCCGTTGTCATGTTTTTGAGTGTCAAACTCTCCTTTTGCACCTCTTCTTCGCCCAAAACCACCACAAACTCATGCCCCTTCTGGTTGGCATAGCTAAAAGGTTTTTTTAACTTGCCAATCTCAGGGTAAAGCTCGGTATTGACCTCACTTTGCCTAAAATTCTGCGCCACTTGGCTAGCATAGACAAAATGCGAGGGGTGCATGCACACCACCAACACCCGCGCACTAGTGGATTTGCTCTCCACCAACTCCAATTCCTCCAAAGCCACCAACAAGCGATCCAAACCAATAGAAGCCCCCACGCCGGGTAAATTTTGCGTGCTAAAACTCCTGGAGAGATTGTCATAACGCCCCCCCGAGCACACACTCCCCAAGCTGGTGAGTTGGTTGAGTGTAGTTTCACAGACCATGCCCGTGTAGTAACCCAATCCCCTAGCAATGGAAAAATCCACCTTGAAGTGATCCGGATTGATGTCTAGGGCTAACAAGAGGGCAAAAAGTCTCTCTAGCTCCTCTAAGCCCTCCTTGAGGGTGGCATTGTAATCTTTCAAGTAAGCCACGCGTTTGAAAAACTCTAGGCTATCCTCTTCTTGTTTGGTGTTGATGATGCTCAAAAACTCTTTAAAATCAATCTCGGGAAAATAGGTATTAAGCTCTAAGAGCACCCCCTCATGCCCGATTTTGCCCAATTTGTCAATCACCCTTAAAAGTGTGTGGGTGTCCTCTTGGGCGTGCAAGCCAAAATGTTGGCACAGACCATTTAAAATTTTGCGGTGGTTGATCCAAACACTAAACTCCTCCAAATCTAGGGCTCTCAAACCCGCAATGATCACCTGGATAATCTCGCTATCACAAAGGATGCTATGACTCCCAATAAAATCAAAATCACATTGTGTAAATTCGCGATAACGCCCTTTTTGGGCGCGCTCGCCCCGAAAAACATTCCCAATCGCATAACGCTTAAAGGGCAAACCCAAGACAGAATGGTGTTGGGCGATAAAACGTGCTAGGGGCAAGGTTTGATCAAAGCGCAAGCCCACTTCACGCTTGCCATGATCTTTAAAGCGGTAAATCTCTTTTTGAATCTCCCCTTGTTCTTGGGTGAGGATATGGGCGTATTCTAAATGTGGAGTCTCAATGGGCACAAAACCAAAACTTTTAAACACATGGGCTAACTTGTCCAGCACCACCCCCTTTGCCATCGCCTCTTTAGGGAGTCTGTCTTTAAAGCCACTCAAGGTTTTAGGAGTGATCATGGGATTCCTTTATTAAGATGGGTGCATTATAGCAATTTTTAGGATTCTTTAGGGCTTAAAGCTTGGGGGCAATCCCTAGCTCTTGGGCTAAGAATTTAGCGGTGTAACTCTTGCTTTTGGCGTGGTTTTTGGCTAGCTCTAAGGGTGTGCCCTGTATCGTGATTTGCCCACCTAAATCGCCCCCTTCAGGTCCCATATCAATGATATAATCTGCGTTTTTGATCACATCTAAATTATGTTCAATCACAATCATGGAGTTACCCAACTCCACTAAGGAATGCAAAACATTAATCAATAATTGTACATCTTCAAAATGTAGTCCGGTGGTAGGTTCATCTAAAATGTACAGAGTCTTGCCCGTGTCTTTGCGACTCAACTCCTTAGCTAATTTGATGCGTTGGGCCTCCCCCCCGCTTAGGGTCGTGGCATTTTGCCCCAAAGTGATGTAACCCAACCCAACTGCTTTAAGAGTCTGTAATTTGGTGGCAATCTTGGGGATTTTGGCAAAAAACTCTAGGGCTTCCTCCACACTCATGCGCAACACATCGGCAATGGATTTCCCCCTAATCTTGATCTCTAGGGTTTGGGGGTTATATTTGCTCCCCTTGCACGCATCGCATTGCACCAACACATCGGGCAAGAAGTGCATTTCAATCTTAATATCCCCCTCACCGTGGCATTTTTCACACCGCCCGCCCTTGACATTGAAACTAAAACGACTCGCACTATAGCCTAGTATTTGCGCCTCCTTGCTCATCGCAAAGAGATCGCGAATCTCATCCATCACCCCCGTATAAGTGGCGGGGTTAGAGCGGGGGGTTTTGCCAATGGGGGCTTGATCCAAATAGATCACCTTGTCTAAGTGCTCTAGCCCCACCACCTCCACGCTCCCCACTGCCTTTTTTTGGGCGTGATTCAAGCATTCCTTAACAATGGGTAAAAGAGTCTGCAAGATGAGCGAACTTTTCCCACTCCCACTCACCCCGCTCACGCACACAAATTGCCCCAAAGGGATTTTCACACGCAAGTTTTTAATGTTGTGGATGGACACACCATTAAGCTCCAAAAAGAGCGTTTTTGTGCTAGGTGCTTTTGTGGGGCGTGTGATTTGTTTAGCCCCGCTCAAATAAAGTGCGGTCGTATGCGCGCTTTTCAGCAAGCACTCCACGCTCCCGCTAAAGACCACTTCCCCGCCGTATTTGCCCGCCCTAGGCCCAATATCCACCACAAAATCGGCTTGTTTAATGGTTTCTTTGTCATGCTCGACCACAATTAAGGTGTTGCCCTTTTTTTGCAAATTCTTTAAAGTTTTAATGAGTTTGAGCGTGTCCTTTTCGTGCAAACCAATACTGGGTTCATCTAGCACATATAAAACACCGGTTAGTCCGCTCCCAATCTGGCTAGCAATCCGGATTCGCTGACTCTCTCCCCCGCTTAAGGTGCGCGCATCTCTGCCCAAACTCAAATAACCCAACCCCACATCCACCAAGAAAAACACCCGCTCTAAGATTTCTTTTAAAATCGGGGTGGCGATGCGTTGGTTTTGGGGGCTCAAGTAGGCAAAATGAGTGGAATTCTTAAAAAAAACATACACGCTATGGATGGGCATATCCAGCAAATCGGCGATATTATGCCCCGCCACCCGCACGCCCAGAGAGGACCCCTTGAGGCGATGCCCATGGCAGACACTGCATGGCTTTTCGCTCATGTATTGGTTGAGATCGCGTGTGTCTTTGAAAATATCGTAGGCAATTTGGATCACCCCTTTCCAAGGACGTTTGAGTTGGCTTTGCCGCCAAGTAAAACAAATTTCTGTCCCATTGCCATAGAGCAAAGCCTCTTGCTGAGTCGTGCTCAAATCTTTAAAAGGCACGCTAGGATCGATTTGATTAGCCACACAAAAGCCCTCGAAGAGGGCGTTATAATAGTTGTGATTCCAAAAAAAGGCTTTTTTGATGTGCTCGGTGGGTAAATTGGGGTCTAGGATTTTTTGGGTATCTAGGCTCAGTTTGCTTCCCAAACCCGCACACGCCTCGCATGCGCCCTTAGGGGAGTTAAACGAAAAGCTCAAGGGTTCTAGCACCTCAAAGCTTACCTTGCATTGAAAACAAGCCAAATGCTCGCTATAATGCATGCTTTTTTTGCCCTCAGTGTCCATCACCTCCACTTCTCCAAAACTCTCGGCTAAGGCTTTTTCTAGGGCACTGGCTAGGCGGGCTTGGTTTTCTAGGCTCGCTTGCAAGCGATCGAGCACGGCTTTAATAGTGTGTTTCTTGCTCTTGGCAAGCTCGATGGGCTCATCTAAACGCACCAGCACGCCATCAATGTAGGCGCGCACAAAGCCTTTTTGGCGTAAATTCGCGATCTTGTCAGCAAAGCTGCCTTTTTTATCGCGGATTATGGGGGCTAAAACAATAATGTTTGTGTCTTTGAAGTCTTGCAAGACCTGCTCTAAAATGTCGCCCACGCTCATGGAGGCAATGGGCGCGCCACACAAATGGCAATGTTGTTGCCCCACGCGCGCAAATAGCAAGCGTAAATAGTCGTAAATCTCAGTGATTGTGCCCACGGTGGAACGGGGGTTCTTACTCGTACTCTTTTGATCAATCGCCACAGCCGGAATCAAGCCCTCGATCTTATCCACAGCGGGCTTGCCCACCTTGTCTAAAAATTGGCGCGCATAACTGGAGAGCGACTCCAAATAACGCCTTTGCCCCTCGGCATAGAGGGTATCAAAAGCCAAAGTGGATTTGCCCGATCCGCTCAAGCCGGTGAAAACGATGAACTGGTTTTTGGGGATTTCCAAATTAATATTTTTGAGATTATTTTCCCGCGCACCATAGATTTGAATTTTGTCTAACAAGCTTTCTCTTTGCAACCCATGAATTTTTGGAACGCTATTATACAGAATTTGCAAATCAATCACTTTAAGCATAAAAAAAATATAAAATTCTTGTTTTATGAGAGGAAACATGGTATGATTGGAACTTAAGTTCAACTTTTTTTATGGTGTATAAAGGATAAGAATGAGAAAGTTTTTACTGGGGGTGCCTCTAGTTTTGGGCGTGGCGAGCAGTGGCTTGATGGCGGAAAAGGGCGGTGGTTTTATTGGGCTTAACTACCAGATCGGGCAGGGTAGGATGAATACCGGTCTTTACACTAACAACAATTATTCGCCCGGAATGTGGCATTTGGACAAGCAGGGCAATCCTACAGGAAATGAAAACTGGCAGGGTACAAACATTAGCTGGCATGGCAAATATGCCAATGGTGCGATGAATGGTTTTGGTTTCTTGGCTGGGCAGAGTTTCTTTTTCAAGCCCCCCAATGCCAAGACTGCATGGCTGGGCTTGCGCTATTATGGCTTTTTGGACTATGGGTATGCGCATTTGGGGCGGCAACTGAGTGTACCAACCACAGTAGGTGGGTCCATTTATAATGGCAGTGTCGATCTGAGCATGGTTGCTTATGGTGTGGGCACAGATTTAATGGGTAACTTCTTCGATCGCGAAAATGCCAGCGTGGGGGTCTATGGGGGCTTTGCCATCGGGGGGAATGCGTGGCAGGTGAATAGATCAACTCTGCATGCATGGCAAGATGCATTGATGGCTAGTAATACGGGCAATGTCGGTAAGCCTAGCCATGGGAACTTTAATGTGTGGTTGAATTTTGGCTTTAGGGCCAATATCCACAAACATAACGGCATTGAGTTGGGCGTGAAGATCCCCATGTTAGTCAATAAATTCTTGAAAACGGCGGGGGGGCAATATTACAGCCTCAAACGAGACTACTCTGTCTATCTAGGCTATCTCTACACTTTTTAATCTCCACTCACTTTTTGGTTTTGCTTGGTTTGCCCGCGCTTGGGCTTGCCTAGGTTTGTCTAGGCTTTCTTTTGGGTGTGCATGAGTGCTTTAATGAGAGTGGTGAAAAGCACGCCCTCAAAAATGGCAGCCAGCAAGAAGGAATAATAAGTATTTTGGTTGATCGCCCCCACTCTTAAGCCCACGCTAGCGGTGGTTACCAAAAAGGTCAAGGGCATAGAGGCACTGAGTGCAAAGGTTAAAGTGTTGCGCAGATTAGCAAAGTGGGTCCTAAAGAGCGTGAAGCTTGCCACCAAGTGCAAACCTAACATCGCGCACACCACTAAGCACGCATGGTAGATGAGCTTGGGGTTGTCTAAAACCAGTTTAAGGTCCAAAGTGGAGCCCACATGGATAAAAAATAAAGGCACAAAAAAGCCAAAGCCAATATCGTTAAGTTTATCGAATAATTCATGCTTGTGGGGGAAGAAGGTCGCCACGATGGTCCCAGCCAAAAACGCGCCCAAGACCATTTCGAGTTTGAGCCATGCCACGAGTCCTATCAAGCTAAAAAAGAGCATAATGGCAAAGCGGATATCTTGGTTAGCTTGGTCGGTTGTGGGCATGATAAAGGATTTTAAGCCCGGGAACCACCAAAACAAGATGTTAAAAATTTGCATTAACGCCACAATCGCGCCCAAAAAGAGCAATAAAATGCCCAAAGTCTTGTAAAGCTCCAAGCCTAGACCATGTAAGTAAATCCCATCCACGACCACCAATAAAATAATGCTGGTCAGTTCGCCTAACACGCCCACCTTGAGCACCAAATCCAGCCATGGTAATTCTTTGCCATAATCGCGAACTAAGGTCATGATCATCCCCAAACTGACAATGGGTAGGGCGATGATGTAGAGGGCGGAGAGTTTGGCACTTAGAGTGATGGTTGAAGAGAGGGCGTAGAGAATGCCAAAATAACACAGAATTTTTTTTAATAAGGCCCGATTCATCTGCCTAAACATATACAGATCCACTTCCATACCACACAAAAACATCAAAAATAAAAACCCCACTTCAGCCATCATGCCAAAACTAGGATTGGGCGTGAATAAGCCAAAATAGACCCCCAAAGCCCCAAATACAATTTCTAAAACCGCCACGGGCATTTTGACCAAACGGCTCACATAGGGGACTAAAACAATTAAGGGCGTGATGATGGCTAAAATAAAGAGATCATGCATGGCATAGACCTAGTGCTTTTAAAAGGGCTTTAGGGTAGAGTTGGTGCTCTAGGGCATGCACTCTTTGGGTGAAACTCTCCAGCGTGTCGTTAGACTCCCTTGCTAGAGGCTCTTGTAAAATGATGGGACCCCCGTCTAATTCTTCTGTTACCCAATGCACGCTCACCCCCATACCCTCCTGACTTTCAAAACTCTTTAAAATCGCATCTTTGCCCTTGTGGTGGGGCAGAAAAGAGGGGTGGATATTGAGGGTGGGGTAGTGTTTGACAAACAGAGGGCTTAAAATTTTCATATAACCAGCTAGCAAGATCACATGGCAACGCACTAGGGCTTGCATCAACTCCTCTTCACTAGAAATTACCACGCAGGGCACGCCCAGTTTCTCACAACGTACAATGCCGTATGCTTTGGGGTTATTGCTCGCACACAGAGTCACATCCAAAATCAGGGGTTGGCTATTTGAAGTACGCACAAAGGACTTTTTGTGCAACTGCTCAATAAGATTTTGCATATTCGATCCATTCCCACTAAATAAAATCCCCACATGCACCAAAGAAGAGGGCAGATGATCCATGAAAGCCACTCTGTTTGCCACGCCACCCATGCAAAATCCTTAAAATTTTTTCGCATTTTAACATGTTTATCAAAAAAGCAAGAGGCCACGAAACGGGCTATTTTTGTGCTATAATCCTAACCTTTAAAATTAATCTGATGGAGTTTTTATGTCCCAAAAACATGCGTTCCAAACCGAGATCAAGCAACTTTTGGATTTAATGATCCACTCTCTTTACTCCAATAAAGAAATTTTCTTGCGTGAGCTGATCTCCAATGCTTCTGATGCCCTAGATAAACTCAACTATTTAGTGATTAGCGATGAAAAATACAAACAACTAGACTTCGTGCCTCAAATCCACTTGAGTTTTGACGAAAAAGCCAAAACGATCACCATTAGCGATAATGGCATTGGCATGGACGAATCTGAGCTCATCTCCCATCTAGGCACCATTGCCAAATCGGGTACCAAAAGCTTTTTATCGCATTTGAGCGGAGATCAAAAGAAAGACAGCGCGTTGATTGGGCAATTTGGCGTGGGCTTTTACTCTAGTTTTATGGTGGCGTATAAAGTTGTGGTGCAAAGTAAAAAAGCCCTAGATACACAGGCTTATGCGTGGATCAGCGATGGGCAGGGTGAGTATGAAATTAGCCCTTGTGTCAAAGAGGGGGTGGGCACCGAAATTAAACTCTTTTTAAAAGAGGAAGAGGGCAAATTTGCTAGCCGTTGGGAGATCGAGCACATTGTTAAAAAGTATTCCGAACATATCCCCTTCCCTATTTTCCTAAGCTACACCGAAAGCAAGTTTGAGGGCGAGGGGGAGAATAAAAAGGAAGTGCAAGAGGACAAATGCACGCAAATTAATAGCGCGAGCGCGCTTTGGCGCATGAATAAAAATGAGCTCAAAGAGGAGGACTACAAAGAGTTTTATAAAAGCTTCGCACATGACAACAACGAGCCTTTGAGCTGGATTCACAATAAAGTCGAGGGGCATTTAGAATACAGCACCCTCTTTTATATCCCCAGCACCGCCCCCTTTGATTTATACCGCGTGGATTACCAATCGGGCATTAAACTCTATGTCAAGCGGGTTTTCATCACCGACGATGACAAGGAGTTATTGCCCCAGTATCTGCGTTTTGTGCGTGGGATCATTGATAGCGAGGATTTGCCCTTGAATGTGAGTCGCGAGATTTTGCAACAAAATAAAATCCTAGCCAATATCAAGAGTGCTTCTACTAAGAAAATTCTGGCCGAGATTGAACGCCTAAGCCAAGAAGAAGAGACTTATAAAAAGTTTTATGTGCCTTTTGGGCGCGTACTCAAAGAGGGCTTGCACCATGATTTTGAAAACAAAGATAAGATTTTAGACTTATTGCGTTTTGCTAGCTCTAAGGGTGCAGATTTTCTCTCCCTAAAAAGCTACAAAGAAAACATGCCTGCCGATCAAAAAAGCATTTACTACATGATCGGGGAGAATTTAGACCTCCTAAAAGCTTCGCCCTTGCTGGAAAAATACGCCCAAAAGGGGTTTGAAGTGCTCTTGATGGGCGATGAGATCGATGCCTTTGTGATTCCTAGCGTGTCAGAATATGCCAAAATCCCCTTAAAAGATGCCGCCTCTAGCGAAACCCTCAAAGAATTAGAGTTGGCCCCAGTGAGCGAGGAGGAAAAACAAGAATTTGACCCCCTAGTGCAAGCCTTTAAAGAAGCCCTCAAAGATGAGATTAAAGATGTGGCTCTCTCTAAAGACTTGAACTCAGTCGTGGTGTTGGTCGGGGACGAACAAAATGCCATGATGGCTAATTTAATGCGCCAAATGGGTCAAGAAATCCCTAGTCAGCCTAAGACTTTGGAACTCAATATCAACCACGCCATCATGCAAAAGCTCAAGGGCATTGAGGATAAAGCCGTGCTTGCAGATGTTGCCCATTTGCTCTTTGATAGTGCCAAACTCCTAGAAAAGGGTGCGCTCAAGAACGCCAAAGCCTTTAGCGATCGACTCAACGCCACGATTTTGCGCGCCTTTTAATGCGCTTTTTACGCCTAGTTTTTTTAGCCCTGCCCTTGTGGGGTAGCCCGCTTAGGATTGCTAGTGATTTGGGCAACCAACAAGGTTTTTTGGATATTTTGCAACAAGCTTTTAGGCAAGATACTAAGCAAGAAATACAATGGGTGGGGATACCCAAGAATCTTTGCATAGCAGACGCTCTATTGGTCTCTAGGTCTGTTTGGCTTTCTTTAAAACTGGAGGGCACGCCCATTTTACAAGAACGCTTGGTTTTACTGGGCAATCCTAGCACATGGGCTAGACTCCAAACTAAAACCCCACTTGCGCTTTTAAAAGCCCTCCAAGAGCCCGCCATATCAACGCACCTCAAGGTGATGTTAAACACCCCCAAAACCTACCGACCCGATGATTTGATTTTGATGAGCCAACGGCTGTATTTGCAACAAAAAACACGGGCAAATTTACCCCCCATTTTGCACCAGCCCCTAAGAATGCGTTATTTTTGGATCAACCCTTGCCATTCCGACAAAGGTGCACTCTTTGGCAAATGGCTTTTGAGCCCACAAGCCCGCCCAAGCATTGAGGGTTTCCGCATTGATTATCAACCTATCTTCACACTAATTAAGCACAAACATGGACATTGAATTAATTATTTTGGACTTTGGGAGTCAATATACCCAACTGATTGCTAGGCGTCTGCGTGAAAATGGTATTTATGTTGAAATCTACCCCTACCACCACAACTTACAAGACCTGCTCGCTAAAAAACCCAAGGGTTTTATCTTGAGCGGGGGTCCAGCAAGCGTCTATGATCCGAAGGCCTATCGTTGCGATCCGGCGTTGTTTGAGTCTAACTTGCCCATTTTGGGGATTTGTTATGGCTTGCAACTCATTGTGGATAGTTTTGGGGGGGAGGTAGTGGGCGCGCAACACCAAGAATTTGGCAAGGTGCATGTCAATCTCCTAGAAAAACATGCGCTTTTTGAGGGCGTTGATCCCACAAGTGTGGTGTGGATGAGTCATGGGGATCGTGTAGAGGTCTTGCCCCCTAATTTCCAAGTCTTAGCCCAAAGTGCCCATGCACCCTTTTGCGCGATCGCCCACACCCAAAAGCCCATTTTTGGCTTGCAATTCCACCCCGAAGTGATTCACAGCGTACAAGGTGCACAAATTTTAAAAAACTTTGCCCTGTTGATCTGCCAGAGTACGCCCATGTGGGATATGCGCTACTTTGCCAGCCAAGAGATCGCCAAAATCCGCGCTCAAGTAGGCAAAGAGCGTATTTTATGTGCGGTGAGCGGGGGGGTGGATTCAAGCGTGGTGGCTAGCCTGTGTTGCCAAGCACTGCCCAAGCAAACAGAAGTGGTTTTTGTGGATCACGGCTTATTGCGCTTGGGGGAAAAAGAGCAGGTGATTAAAATGTTTCAAGGGCTCAATATCCCCTTGCATGTCGTTGATGCCAGCACGCTTTTTTTGCAACGCCTAGCTGGCGTGATCGATCCAGAGAAGAAACGCCAAATCATTGGCAACACTTTTATTGAAGTTTTTGAAAACAAGGCAAAAGAATTAGAACAAGCAGGCAAGATCAAGTTTTTAGCGCAAGGGACTTTATACCCCGATGTGATCGAGTCGGTGAGCGTAAAAGGCCCTTCGGCTGTGATTAAGTCCCACCATAATGTGGGCGGTTTGCCCGAAAAAATGGATTTTGAGTTGCTAGAGCCTTTAAGGGAGCTGTTTAAAGATGAGGTGCGCGCTTTGGGGACACAGCTGGGCTTGCCCGAGTCCATGCTCAAACGCCACCCTTTCCCCGGACCCGGACTGGCGATCCGCATTTTAGGTGAGATCACCCCCCCTAGTCTAGAACTCTTGCGCCAAGCCGATCGCATTTTCATTGATGCCTTGCATGCCGAGGGGCTTTACGATCAAGTGTGGCAGGCATTCTGTGTTTTGCTCAATGTGCGCTCGGTGGGCGTGATGGGGGATAAACGCACCTATGATAACACCATCGCCCTAAGAGCCGTGCAGGCTAGCGATGGGATGAGCGCGCATTTTGCGCCCCTGCCCTTTGAATTTTTAGAGCGCGTGGCTAATGCGATCACCAACCAAGTTAAAGGCATTAACCGCGTGGTCTATGACATCACCTCAAAACCCCCCGGGACCATTGAGTGGGAATAGAACTCAAGGGGCTTTATGCCCTTAGTGATGAGATTTTAACTCCCTATGACAAACTCCCGTACATGCTTAGCCTTGCCATCCAAGGCGGGGTTAAAATCTTCCAATTTAGAGATAAAAGCCATAGTGATTTAGAATTACTTAGTCTAGCTCAAGAATTGGCTAAAATCTGCCAAAAACATGCCGTGGGTTTTGTGATTAATGATCGCCTAGATTTAGCCCTCAAATGCCACGCTTGGGGGTTACATTTGGGTTCTGAAGATGTACCCTTATCACAAGCTCGTCGCCTATTTAAGGGGTATTTGGGAGTCTCTTGTTATGGCAATTTGGATCAAGCCTTGCAAGCCCAACAAGCTGGGGCAAGTTATGTGGCTTTTGGGGCGTGTTTCCCCTCTTTAAGCAAACCCCAAGCCCCGTGCATTTCTTTAGAAACACTCCAGCGCGCCAAAGCGCATTTAAACATCCCCATCTGTGCTATTGGAGGGATTAGCCCCCAAAATACCACACAGCTTAAAAACGCCGACATGATCGCCGTGATTTCTAGCTTATGGAGTGGGGATATTGTGCAAAATGCTAAAAGACTCTTGGATGCTTGGCGGGCCTAAGGTCCTCAACTTGCATTAATCCCTCGTATATTTCTTTGTGCTAGCATGGTGGCTTAATGCTTAAGGATAGTGATGAATCAGAAGTTGATTACATTTGTGGAGGCGTTGCAAATTGGGTTGAATTTACCTTGTCCTACACACCAAACAGAGAGAATCAAATTAGAAGAGGGCTTGGGACGCATTGTGAGCGAGGATATTGTGGCATTAGAGGACTTGCCTAAAGCCACGCATTCAGCAATGGATGGTTTTGCCTTTGCTTTAGAGGATTTGGGGGCATGTGTGGGCGTGGCATGTGTGGTGTATGCGGGCATGGATGTGAGTAGCCTAGAATTGCCCAAGGGGGCATGTGTGAAAATCATGACCGGTGCGCTCTTGCCCAAAGGTTTGGATCTGGTCGTGCCCTTTGAGGAGATGTTAGAATTTGATGACAAGCACGCTCAAGCCCCTAAGCACAAACCCAACCAACAAGCCTTTAAAAAAGGGGATAATGTCCGCTTCCAAGGTGAGGATCTGCAAAAAGGGGCAATTCTTGTTAAAAAGGGCACGCGCTTGCATATGGGGCTATTAGCCCTTTTAGCCTCTCAGGGCGTGGCCGTGATCCCGGTTTTCAAGCGTTTAAAAGTGGGGGTGGTGAGCAGTGGAGATGAGATTGTGCCTTTAGGCACTAAAGCCCTGCCCCACCAAATTTATGATAGTAATGCCCTAGCCCTAGTGGCGTTGTTAAAAGATCATGGCTATGAGGCGCAACATTTAGGTAAGCTAGGTGATGATTTGGAGGCGCAAAAGCACGCCATAGAGGGGTTTTTAGATTATGATGTGGTGTTGAGCAGTGCGGGCGTGAGTGTGGGGGATAAGGATTATTTTAAAGAGGCTTTGGCACAAATGGGCGCAAAAATCCACTACCATGGGGTCAATGTCAAACCCGGTAAGCCCATCATGCTAGCCAGTTTGCAAAAACAGGGGCGATCCACGCTGGTTTTTGGCTTGCCGGGTAACCCTCTAAGTTGCTTGCTGACCTTTTTGGCGTTGGGTTTGCCCGTGCTTGAAAAGCAAGCCGGATCGCTAGCGACACTCTCAAGCGTGAAAGCCCGCCTATCAGAGCCTCTCAAACTCAAGGGCGATCGGGCACATTTAATCTTGGGGCATTTAGATCAAGGGATTTTCACCCCCTATCGTAACAACCGCTATAGCTCGGGGGCTTTAGATGCGCTGGGGGCTTGCCAAACTGTTGCCTTAGTGCAAGGCAACACTGAGGAGATTGAAGTCTTTTTTTACAAACGCTTTTTGTAAAACCACTCTTTATAAGAGTTGGAAACCATAGGTGAGGGTGAACATCAAATGACTGCGATCCGAGTCGATATTGCGGGTCAAGATGGGGGCGTAGTTGTTGGTGGCGGGGTCCCATGATCCGCAAGTATTAGGAGTGGGGCCAAAGCCATACCCCAAACAATAGCCTTTTTTGGTGATGTTGTTGTAGTACTCTAATTTGAGATCGAATTTGAGGTTATAACGGCTCAAAAAATAGCTCAAAAAGAGGGCGATACTTTGCTCGTTAGCCCGTGGGGAAGTGGTCAGACGGCCCAAGACCTTCCATGTAAAACTTCTATAATGCGAGCCAAAGTATAAAAAGCCATTGAGCGCATCTTTGCCAACAATATTATTGATCTCAGCATCATAAATACTATTAGTCCAGATGTTATACCCCAAGGGGTCGCCATAAATGCCAATATCCCCGTTGGCATTGCCGATATTTTTATAAATGCTCCCCCCAAATTGCCACTTATTGTAGTAAAAACGGGAGCGGAAGAAGAGAGTTTGCCCATATTTGCCCATTTTTTCTTGCCCAAACAAGATGATGTCATAGCCCCGCCCTGATGGGGGAAAAAAGGGGAAAAAGCCGACAAAAGTCCCCACCCACCTAAAGCCCTTATCTCTAAAATTAGGGTTGGTGTCATAGGTGATGTTGATCCCGGGGGCATTCATGCGCCCAAAGATGGAGTAAAAATAGGGGTTGATTTTTAACCCCTTGTGTTGGTATTTGAGATCGGCGATCATCAAGGGCTTACCGCTGGTGTAGTAACGCCCAAAGGGCCAAAACCAGTCGCTGGAGGCTGAAGCCCTAGCATCGGAGTAGAGCACACGCAGTTTATAATCTTTGTATTTGACATAGCCCTCGACCCCTTGGCTAAAGGAAGTGAACCAGTCATAATCAGAGAGTTCGTAACGCCCACCCTTGATTCCAAAAATGCCCTTGTAGTCGTAGCTCAAATAGGCATTATTCACCATCGCATAGCGGGGTTTTTGCACATTCAAACCGCTATGCCCGGCATACCAGCCGATGTATTCCCAATAAATCCCGCCGTCATGCTGGTAGAATTGCCCCGGGCCCCCGGGCTGGCCGGGCTGGATGTTATTGCCTTGCTGGGCTGTGGAGTCATAGGGCAGAGCAGATACCATGCCCCCCACTTCGGCATGCCAGCCCTTGTAAAGGTCCATGCTGATATTGAGTTCGGCTAAAAGAGAGGTGTAGCTACCTGTGGGGTAAATGAATTTGGAGGGGTTATAGCGCTTGTTGTTGAAGCCATATAAGGTGTAGCTACTCATCTTTCCAGTGATGCTCATGTCAAAGGCAATCGCTTGCTCTAAATATGTCAAAGCAAGTGCCACAAAAACAAATCCCTTGGGAGCGTGTCGGCGACTTCTAACTTGCATAAACACCCTTTGGAATAAATAAAAAGAGGAGACGGTTTATTGTAGCAGAAAAAAGCTTAAAGGGGAAAGATTCCCCTTTTGTTAGAGAAAATGGTTTTTAGAAGCTGTAGCTGATGTGAGTCATCAAGTGGCTGCGATCTTGTACCACCGTGTGGGTGATCGCACCGGTATTTTGGGGTCCTTGAGCAAAGCCAGCAGCAGAGAAAAGACCGGTGTTCAAACTCAAGGGCTGACCCATATAGCTTAGGAAGCCCACACCGGGGTTATAGCCCGCACGGATAACTTGCATGAACCATTCAAGTTTGATCCCGGCTTTGATGTGTTTGCCAATTTGGTAGTTCATATACAACGCTAGAGCCTGACCATCAGCACGCGGAGCTGTGGTGTAACGCTCAGCTAGCTCCCAGTCAAATTTGCCATAAACACCACCACCTTTCCAATACAAAGTAACGGCATCGGCAGCGGTGATGTTGTTGATGGAGGCAAACCCTAGTGAGTAGATACCACCTGTCCATTGTTCCACACCATCGATGGCAACGGGGTTACCATAGGTACCGATATTAGGGTTTGGGTTACCAATAGCAGCATAGATACCAAAGGAGGTGTTATGGTTATCAAAGTCAAAGCGTTGTTTGAACAAAATGATGGACCCACCCGGACCTTGCAGACCTTGCCACTTCCCGTTATTTAAGAAAGGGTCCCAAGTGTTATAACGCGCAGGCGCATAGCGACCATACTGGGCGTTATTCCACTGATAGACATACATCGCATACAGCGTGGTTTGTGATCGAAAGCCCCGGCCACTAAACTCTGGATTAGTATCGTAATACAACTTGATCTCCGGAGCGGTGAAGACTTGTGGGGAGAACCACACATGCGGGTGGATCGAGAAATGTTTATTAACTTGGTAGATCAGCCCGATTTTGTGTTGCCCCCAAGGCTTTTCGCGGTAGATGGGGAACATCCACTGCCCGTCAGCGATACCACGGCCCCAGGAGCTGAACACTTGGAAAGTCAGCTTATTGGTCAGGTTAAACATCCCATAGAAACCCTGAGTCAATTGGTAGAACCAGTCAATGTCTTTAACTTGTGTGGTGTCATAACGCCCAGCGATGATCCAAATTTTGTCGCTCTTGTATTGGACATTGGCCTTATAAATCTCATAACGGCGGGATTGTCCGGGGGTGTAGGCACTAGCTGGGTAGTAGTTGGGGGCTAGCCCGTTCCACTCACCCATAAACATGTAGCCGATACCGCGCGGGTCAGCGACCATGCCGGGGCGATAATCCCCCCCTAACATACCACCACTGGTTGCCGGGACACAAAACCCATTGCTACTAACTGGTGTGCCATCACAACCCACATTTCCCCATACGTTGCGAGGGTTATAGTTCTTAGAATACTTGTCGTAACGCGTGCCATCATAGGGCATACCACCCAGTGCACCCCCCACGCTCACACTCCAGCCCTTGCCCAAGTGCAGGGTGCTCTCCAACTTGCCCGTGAGCTCCACGAAAGTACCTGTTGGGTAGTATCCTGCAACCGGGTTGATGGGTTGCGTGTTAAAGCCCACCTTGGAGAAATTGATAAGATCCCCATGGACTTCATAAGAAAGGGCATCCAACGCACCTAGTCCAAAAGAGGAGGACAAAATCAAAGCAGGAGCGATTGCCTTCCCTAACTTGCGCCCCTTGACCTGCGCCTTCCTCGTCTGTTTTTTGATCATTTCCTTCATCAGCATTGCCTTTATATGTTAAGTAACCTTGAGTGTTGCATCTACACAGAACATGTCTAAGACCCTAAACCAGTAACAGCCTCAAGCCCACGACAAAACCATGATTGTGTGCCCGCATTCTAATATAGATTAGGTATTTTTTTTCTTAAAAAAAACCCTAACCATTCCGCTTTCTTAACTCGCCTCAAGAATATTACTTTATATTTTTTCATAATATTATTGCTCATCATGCGAGTAGTACAGCACCTAAAACTTGAGCGTCAAATTCGCCATCAAATGGCTACGATCTTGGTAGCGGGCTTGGTAAGTGGCTTTGCCAAATTGGGGGAGTCCAAAGTAGCCAATTTTATAGCCATTGTGGATTTCAATCCCATAATACTCCACCTTGACATGGAAAAAGAGCGAACGGGTAAAAGCATAATCTAGACTGAGAGCTGCTGAATATTCATTGCTACGCCCGCGGTGTCCTTTAGAGTCCTTGTTGGCATTGCTCACCCGTCCAAAGATGGACCACGCAAATTTTTTATACACGCTCCCTACTGAGCCATAGATCGTTGTGGTGTTGGCATTGGTAGCGGCATCGGCGATCCCATCATAGACGCTATTATCCCAAAAGTCATAGGCGACCATGCCGTAAATGTCATTTACATAGGAGCTGTTGTTCCCCATGGGCATGGTGTGCGATCCCAAATACGCATCGGAGTTGCCAAAGGTGTTATACAGCCCGATGATATAGGTAAATTTGTTCCAACGGAAGATTTGGCGGAGATTGAGGGTTACGCCATATTTGCCCACCGCCGATCCATGTGAGGCGGCGTCCCAAATGCTATACAAGCCCGTTTTAGGGTCATACCACCCGGAATAATAGATTGGCACGGTGAGCATGATCAAGCTTTGGGAGCGAAAACCCACCTGCCTGAAATTCTTATTGGTGTCATAGGAGAGTTTAATGCCCGGTGCGTTGTAAGTCTTGGGGGAAAAATAATAGTAAAACTCTGTGCTCAGATTTTTATAATCATAGGTGGCACTCGCGCCATGCCAGCCGTAGTTAATCCATGAGCTATTGTTAGCAGGATTGCCCCCGGGCTTGAGATAGGGGACAACCGCATAAAACTCATAAATCCAAGAGTTAAACGCCAAGCCCCGCCCATAGGAGCTCCACCACCAGAGTTTAAAATTTTTAGTGGGTCTGTAATACAGCTCCCAACCTTGGTTAGACCCGCTCATCAAATCAATGTTGGCGGTGTAACGCCCTAGCTTAAAACCAAAAACATCTTTGTAGTTATAATCCAAATAGGCATTATCCAAGACATAGGGTCTAGCGTGCAGGGCACCCGATTTGCCTACCCCATCATAAGTTGGGCTGAAATATTGGTTAAAAAAGTAACCATGCCAGCCCCCAATAAAGTTGTAAATTACTGAGCCATAACGCTGGTCATCATGCCCATGATCAACCCTTAATTTTGTGCCATCATAGATCACGCCCCCCACTTCCCCGCCTATCCCAAATCTTAGCGTGTGATCGGCAACATGTTTGGGCAATAAGCCCACATTAAAATAGACATTCCCCACCACAGAGGCAAAACTCTCGGTCGGGTAAATCCCCAATTTGGAATTTAATGGGGCGTTGTTAAACCCCACTTTGCTAAATAGATCCAACTCGCCCGAAAGTTTATAATCTAGGGCGTGCAAAGAGCCTAGCTGTGCTAAAACAAGCATAGATTTTAACCATTTAGGTTTAGAAGGCGCGCGGGTATTCAATTCAAACCTCCCTGTGTGTTGTGATTCCATTTTAACATGATTTACCTCCTGACTTTAGAATATCAAAAAACCCTAGAAAATAAGGGCTTGGGTATTGTGTATCCATGTTACAACCCCATTTAAAATTGTGCCTTGATAGAGGTCATTAGATAACTTCTATCTTGCGCGGTTGCGCCCACGCTGTAATCACGGACATACCACTGGGCGATGTTATAGCCCTTGTGGGTATAGACCTCGTGGTATTCGATCTTAACATCGCTAGAAACATAGCGACTCCACTTAAATCCTAAGTTGAGCGCGACACTTTGTTCATTAGCACGGGGTGAAAAGGTGAGTTTGCCTAGCATGCCCCAAAAAAACTTGCGATACACTCCACCCCCAAAGATAAAGCCGGTAATGGCATCGGGAGAGAGCATGTTATCCATGAGCCCCCCATAGATACTCGCATCGCGATAATCAATCCCAATGGGATTCCCATACCAACCCATTTTGGCGTTGGCGTTCCTGATGTTTTGGTAATACCCGCCCCCAAAGTTGAATTGATTCCAATCAAAACGCTGGCAGATATAAATGCTCACCCCGCCCTTCCCTAGTTGCATCCCACGATACCAAGTATCGGCTAAATGTGCGCTATAAATGGGAAAAATCACCGTCATTTCAGTTAGGGATTTAAAACCTATCCCATCAAAGGTGGCATTAGAATTGTAGTGGAGCTTAAAGCCGGGCGTGGTGTAGGTGTTAGGTGAAAAATAGACAAAGGGCACTAGGGAAAAATAGCGGGTATCGTAATTAATGCCCACCGCATGGATGCCCAAATCCACATCTTCGCCCTTTTTGTTGGTCGTGGTGATGGGGGCATACCAAGGGCGGATAAATTCTCCCGTAGCTAGAGCCCTGCCAAAGGAGCTAAACCAGCGGAATCGAAAATAGGAGAGGAATTTATAGGAGACCTCAAAACCCTCTGTATAACCACTTACAAAGGTTGTCTTGGCTAAATAACGCCCACCTATAAAGGTGAAAATGCCCTTGTAGTCATATTGTAAAAAAAGGTTATAGAGCACATAGGGTTTGGCGTTTTTGGTGGATAAAATATTAGATTTTTTCCAAGGGGCATTGCCCAAAAAATCCCACCATCTCCCAATGTAGTAGTAAAGTTTAGAGCCATAGACCTGCCCGGTGCTCTGATCGATGAGGTTCTTGGTGCTATCATAGGCCAATTGCCCCACACTCCCCCCAATGCCCGTTGTGATCTTGTGCCCATTTTTATTTAACAAGGTGGCATCGGCTTGGAGCTTCAAGGTCATGGTTACAAAACTCTCGGTGGGGAAGATACCCTTAGCCGAATTAATAGGCGAGTGGTTAAAACCAATCTTGGAGACTGACTCCGCACTCCCACTCAACTTATACTTAAAAGCCCCCAGCAAATCCACACAACACATGCAGAATAAGGCACCCACAAGGAGTGTTGCAGAGTCTTTCATAGGACCTCTAAAGTTTGACCTTGATCTCCGTAAAAATATGGCTTCTGTCTTGATAAGTTGCTGGCTGATCGGGCAAATAGGGACCATTCCAACCCACCTTATAACCCTTGTGCACGATCTGGTTATAATACTCCACCTTGATATCTGCATAAAAATGCTTAGAAAACTGATAGCCCAAGTTGAAGGCCAGACTTTGTTCATCCGCGCGTGGCCCATAGGTCAAACGCCCAATCACACCCCAAAGCCATTTTTTATACACACCCCCGCCAAATAAAAAGGCGGTAAAGGCATCCGCATCCATCATGTAGGATAGAGAGTTGAGGGTATTGGCATAGACGCTATTGGTCCAAAAGTCAAAGCCCAAGCGGTTACCATGGTAGCCAATCATCCAGTTGGCATTCCCAAAGCTCTTATAAATGCCCCCCCCAAAGTTGTAGTTGTTGTAGTCAAAACGCTGTTTGATCATCAAGCTATGGGCGTTCTTGCGCGAAATCATGCCAAACTGGTAGGTGTTCCAAAAGCGTTTAGCATAAAAGGGGTTGAGCACCGTAATATCGGTCTGGGATCGCCAGCCTATCCCTTTAAAGCCCGGCTTAGAGTCGTAGGTGATTGTGAAGTTGGGGTCGTATTCGTTGTTGGGAGAGAAATAAACAAAGGGGACAATGCTTAAGCCCTTATACTCCCATGTGATGTAAAAGGCATGCACCCCGGGGTTAATCTTGCTCCCATTGGCTAACGTATAGGTCTTGGGCGAATAGAAGTTATACAACCATTCGTTATAGGCAAAGCCCCGTCCAAAGGAGCTAAACCACCAAAACTTAAAATTGCCCAATTTCAAGGTCATGTCCAAGCCTTGGGTGTAGCCACTCATGTAATCTGCTGGCGATTCGTAACGCCCCCCTCTAAAGCGGAAAATGTCTTTATAAGAGTAGTCGATGTAGGCGTTGTAAATGACATAATTGCGTGTGTTGTTGGCATAGCCTTGCACACAATCGGCTGCACTCATTGTTCCACCATTAGGGTTAGGAACGGTCGTGGCATCTGACATAGCTTGTAGCTGGGCTGCACTCAAACCCGCATAATCTGACTCTTTGCCCCCACCTAGTCCATACCAGCACTGCGCCCAAGGTTTTTGCCCCACCAAACCCCCATAGTAGCCAAAGTAGTTCCAATCCATCGCCCCATAAGGTTTGCCCGTGGCCTCGTTGATCAGGTGCTTGGTCCCATCATAAATGAGTCCCCCGCCAAAACCCCCCAAACTTCCAGACATGTGATGCCCATTGGCGGTGGCACTCTTGGGCAAGAGCTCGGGAAAATCTAATTGCAAGTAAGCCACCACAGTGACAAAAGTTTCTGTGGGGTAAAGACCCTTATTGGTGTTAATGGGCTTGTTATTAAACCCGATCTTAGAGAACGACTCCGCCCCTGCTTTGAATTTTGCAAAGGATTCGAGATTTCTCCAATCAAGGGCTTGGGCAGGCGACATAGCTAAAAGAGCCACTAAACTTTTGGACAACAAAACGATCTTTTTCATCACATCCTCGTTAATTTTTCCATACCCCCTCTCTTAAGACAACAATTTAAAACTGAGCCGTGATGGTTACCATCAGGTGGCTTCTATCGCTATAACGCCTCGAATAAAGCACGCTGTTACTAATACCATTTGCTTTAGCATAGGCAACAGGATTACCCCACACGCCTTCTAAATAACCTTTGTGCATGATCAACCCATAATACTCTAATTTAACCTCTGCTTTTAAAGCTTGGGTAAATTTGTATCCCACATTGACAGCACTACTCCCCTCATTGGCTTTGAGTGCGCTTGTCCAACGCATCAAAATGCCCCAAAGCCATTTTTTATGCACACCCCCACCAAAAATCCAGCCACTCACCGCATCCGTGCCCACAACATTGCTCAAAGACTGCCCCACATCATAGACACTATTGGTCCAAAAGTCAATCCCTAGAGGGTTGCCCGTAGTCCCAATGAAGGAATTAGCATTTTGCCACACCTTATAAAAAGCCCCACCAAAATTGAACTCATTCATGTCAAAGCGTTGGCGGATCAATAAAGATTGTCCGGTTTTACTCATTTTGGTCCCATAGCGGTAGGCAAAATCCCCGTAATTGATCGTGCCTGTTTGGGAGTTTGTGGTATAAACGAGGCGATCGTAGTAAATGGGGAAGAGCGCAACTGCACGCGTTTGGGATCGAAAACCCACCCCATCAAACTTAGGATTCGTATCGTATTTCAAATCAACCCCGATCGTGTTATAAGTTTTGGGCGCAAAGTAATAAAAATGGCTGATGCTAAAGGCACTGCCCAATTTCTGAAAATCTTTTGTGTAGGCAAAAGAGAGTGCATGGATTCCATAATTGACTAACTTACCTCTCTTCCCGCTAGGGCACTCCGTGCATTGCACGCCATTAGGCGTGGTGTAGGCCGAACGGGGCGAATAATAGTCATACAACCATTCGCCATAGGCAAAGGCACGCCCCCAAGAGCTAAACCAAGAAAGCTTATAAGTGGCATGGTGCTTGTCTTTAAAGCGCACGAAAGTATCAAACCCCTGCGTATAGCCACTCATATAGTCTGCCTCCGACTCGTAACGCCCCGCCTTGATCCCAAAAATGTGTTTATAGGTGTATCCTAACCACCCTTCATTAAAAACGTAGGTTCTGGTGTTTTTAGAGATATCCGGATCTAAGAAACGATTCCCCATAAAACCATTGTAATAACCAATGTAGTTAAAGATTTGCGTCCCACCGGGGAGGTGCTTGGTCCCATCATAAGCTACACCACCCACGGTTCCTCCAATGCTCCCCTTAAGGCTATGCCCTTCTAGTTTTTTAGGCAATAGGCTAAAATCAATCCGCCCCTGCCCCACGACCGTTACAAAAGTCTCCGTAGGGTAGATGTTTTTAGATTCATCAATCTTGCTGTTATTAAATCCAATCTTAGAAAAAGACTCTGCCCAACCGGCTAATTTATATTCAAAAGATTCTAATCCGCCCGTCAGAGCCGCCAACGCTAAAACCTGCTTACTTAAACTCTTCATCCCAATCTCCTCAAGATTTTGGTTAGCTTTAACGAGCATTTACCCTTACAAGGCACAATAATAGTATGATCTGCCTTGTTTTTCCATATTTTCTTTCGTTTTTCCAAAAGAACAACACCACTCTATTTTCTATTGTAACTATCTTGGCACTAAAATGACGCGATCAAGCTCGTATAGAGCGCGCTACGATCTTGGTAACCGCCCTGACAACCCTTGGTACAAAGCGCATTTAAGCCCGCTTGGTAACCTTTATTGGTATGTATGCCATAGTAGAGTAAATCCACGCTCCCTTTTAACACCTTGTTAAATGTGTAGCCCAACGTGAGCATATAACGCCCTTCCCAAGCAACCGGGGCACTTGTCCATTGCCAAACCATCTTCCATGAAAATTTTTCTTTGAAATGCGTAGCCCCATAAGAAATCATTCCTGTAACCGCATTTGCTTTTAAAGCCGTGCCTGCTACACCAGCATAAATACTATCATTGCCCATCAACACACCCGAGGGGTTACCCATATTGCCCACATAGGCATTGGTGTTTTTAAAATTCTTATAAAACGCCCCGATGAGATAAAAATTGTTGTAATCAAAGCGTTGTCGGATGATGAGGCTTTGCCCATTAGGCGTGGCGGGGCTGTCATATCTGTAAATGGGCTTGCCATCTTTACCAACCAGCATCCATGGATAATACATGGGGAAAAAGGCGATCAAGTGTGTGTGGGAACGGAAACCCTTACCGCTAAAATTGGGGTTAGTGTCCCAGCCCACCTGAAAACCCGGGGCATTGAACGCTTTGGGCGAAAAGTAGTAAAAAAACTCGGTTAAGAGCTTGTGGCGGTTGTAGATGAGGCGCACCGCATGGGTGCCATAGGAAAGTTTCTTGCCATGTGGATCCCAGCCCCCTTGGCTATTTTTGGTGTAATCCCCATTATAGCTTGTTCTGGGCGCATACCAATCGATCAAAAAGCCCCCCCCCACAATCGCGCGCCCCCAAGAGCTAAACCACACTAAGCGGGCATGTTTATACTGCCCAAAGACCTCAAAACCCTGTGTTTTCCCGCTTCGATAGGGCATGGTAGAATTGTAACGCCCAGCTTTGACTCCGAAGACATTTTTATACTGGTAGTCCAAATACGCATCGCTGAAAATATAGGTGTGTCTCATTGCATGTTTTTTGGCATTCTGAACCGCAATGGTATCGGTGGATAGTATATTGGAAGCCCCGCCCAAGTAGCCATCATAATAGCCATAAATCTTATAAAGCACGCTCCCCTCTTTGGAATGGCGTGTGCTATCATACAAAACCCCCCCAACCATGCCTGCAATAGCCCCTTTTAGACTATGATCGCTCACCTTTTTGGGTAGCAAATTAAAACTCAAATCCAAATAACCCGAGATGGTGGCGTATTGTTGGGTGGGGTAAATGCCCCTAGAGCGATCGATTTGGTGTTGGTTAAATCCAATCCACGAGGTTTGTTCGGCCTTGCCACTCAACTTGTAATCAAAAGCAAAAGCTGCAGAAAAGACCAAGGGACCTATTAAAAGAACTTTTGAGAAAAAACAATACCTGCCTCTCAGGTCCTGCTCGCTCGCCTTACTCATGGTAACACTCCTTTTTGATAATGTCACACATTTTAACAAAAAACACCCTTGACACGAGAGCGCACCATCCCTTTTTTCTATCTTTATAAAAAATAATAGACCGATATGCTACTAAGTGTAACCAAAAAGATAGTGGCGATCCCTAGAAAGAGGCGATCAGTTGCGTGTAGAGCGCGCTGCGATCTTGATAATTGCCCCCACAATAGGTCTTCTGTGGGTTGCAAGGTCCATTCAAGCCCGCTTGGTAACCCTTGTTAGTGTGCAAGCCATAATAGGCCAAATCAACAAGCATTTTAAGCCACGGCGTAACTTGGTAGATCACCGAAAATACAACCCGTCCCTCATAAGAAACTGGGGCACTGCTCCACTGCCAAGTCATCCGCCATGTAAATTTCTTTTTAAAATGCGTGCCCCCATAAACTAACGACCCAGTTACCGCATCTGCCTTTAAAGCCGTGCCCGCGTAACCTGCCCACAGGCTATTGCTATAAAGTTCCACCCCAGCGGGGTTGCCCGTGTTGCCGACATAGGCATTCACATTGCGGAAGTTTTTATAGAAAGTCCCCAAAATGAAAAATTGGTTAAAATCAAAGCGTTGCCGGATGATGAGGCTTTGCCCATTAGGTGTAGTTGGGTTATCATAACGGTAGATATTGGCTCCATTTGCCCCAATCACCATCCATGGGTAGTACATGGGGAAAAAGGCGGTGATCTCGGTGTTGGAACGAAAGCCCAAGCCCTGAAAATTGGGGTTGCTATCCCACCCTATGCGCAAACCCGGTACATTAAACATCTTGGGAGAAAAATAAAAGAACCCTTCGGCTAATAGATGGTGTTTTTTGTAAGTGAGCTGGATGGCATGTGTTCCGTAGGCAACCTTATGCCCTCTAGGACTCCAACCCCCATTGCTATTTTTGTAGTAACCCCCACTATAAGATACTCGAGCTGCATACCAATCCCTTATGCGCGCACCGGTTGAAAAAGCACGCCCCCAAGAGCTAAACCACCACAAACGGACATGTTTAAACTGCCCATAGACCTCAAAACCCTCCGTCTGTCCAGATTTATAGGGCGCAAAGGAGCGGTAACGCCCCGCCTTGATCCCAAAGAAATTTTTATAATCGTATTCCAAATAAGCATCACTAAAGATATAATCATGGACATAATTAGTCATTTTTCTATTTTTAGTGGTGACGCTATCGCTTTGCAACACATCTGCCCCACCCCCTAGAAAACCATCGTAGTAACCAAAATTTTGATAGACCACAGAGCCCCCCTGAAAGTGCTTTGTGCCATCATACAAAACACCCGCAACCATGCCCCCAATACTCCCCTTGAGGCTATGTCCGGTTAAGGTTTTGGGCAAGAGATTAAAATCAAGGGCGAGGTAGCCCGCAATGGTGGCATATTGTTGCATGGGATAAATCCCTTTACTCCTATTCACTTGATCTTGGTTAAACCCGATTGTGGCTGCCTGATTGGCAAACCCACTTAACTTATAATCAAAGGCTTCTAAAGAGAGAGACAGCGGGGCTAAAACCCCCAAAGCAAATTGCAAAGACAATTTCCTCATGCGATCTTCCTTGTGGGGTGCTAGTGATCTTGGACAAATTTTAAGGCTTCCTCCAAACTGGCGGTATCTGTGATGCTCAAGGTGGGTTTGTTGCTCAAGCGTTTGTTAAGATTTTTAAGCACGCTGGTGCCAAATTCGATATAGTAATCCGCTTGTGCCTCGCACACTTGCAAACAGCGATCGTAAAGTACGGGTTTAACCAGTTGCACCCCCAAGCATTCTAGGGCATCAGCTTTGTTCTGGTAAATTTGGGTTGTGGCGTTTGAGATAATGCCAAAGGCATAAGAGTCTTGCAAGCTTGATTTTAATAGGACTTGAAAATCTGCTAGCATCGGGGCTAAAACCTCGCAATGGCTCACCACGCTCATAGGCAAGAGCACCAATTTTTTAGCCCCTAAGCTTTTGGGCTCTAGGCGTTGCAAGAACTCCTTTTCCCCAGCTAACACGACTTGAGAACCATTGAAGTTAGCCACATGGAGTAATTGTCCCTGTGCCCTTGCTTGATCACAATAGGCTAAAATACCCTCTGTTTGTGCCCCTAACACCGCCAACATGCCTAACTCTTTGGCATGCCTAGTGCAAACCTCTTCCATCAATCTCCCCCGCTCAAAGACCAGCCTTAAGCCCTGTTCTAGGCTCAATGCCCCACTCGCCCCATTAGCGCTAATTTCCCCCAAAGAATGCCCCAAACCCATTTTAGGCACAAGCGAGCCCGCTTGGCTGGCAAAGAGCCTAAAAGCCATCATGGAAACTAAAAAAATTGCACTTTGGGTATAGGCACTCTTGTTGAGGTCTGCATTTTCGCTCCATAGTAACTTGGGCATATCCCGCTTTAACACATCGCTAGCCTCCTCACACATTTGTTTAGCCAAGCTAGAATGCGCGCACAAATCCTGTCCCATGCCTACATGTTGTGAGCCCTGCCCACCAAATAGCCATACCGCCATTGTTATCCCTTCATTTGTTTTTGTTATTGTAACACAAGTTCTTAAGTCAATCCCGCTTATCTCCCCTTAGCACCCACTCCACGATTAAAAGGAGATTTAAAGGTTGCGTAGTTCTTGTGTCTAAAATTCAAATCCCCACGCTCAAGCTAGAAAAATGCGTGTAGGTAACATAAGCCTTATTGTTGGGCTTGCTGGTAAACTTGACATGCTTTTTTGGCGTGTAATCAATCCGCACTTTTAAACTTTGCTGGCTACTGGTGTGCGGGTAAGAGAGTTTGGCTAAGAGTGTGCAAGCCTTTAAAAGCAAGGAGCTAGAGGGTTTATTAGGGTGGGTGAAGATTAGCATGTGTGCGCTGGGCTTGTCTTGGATATGCGCCCAAATGTCTTGAGAGCGCGCCATTTTCAACAATTCACGGTTTTCCTTTTCATTGCGCCCGATGAGCACCTTAACCCCCTCAATCTCAAAACTTTCAAAGCGCGCTGGGGGGGCTTTTTTCTTGGCTGTATTTTTTGGGGGGGCTAAAATTGCCAGTTCTTCTAAGCTGGCATGTTCTAAAAGCACCAATTTGGCATCTAAAAAGGCAATTTTGGAGGTTAGATTATCTCTTTGCAGAGCAACATGGGCGGATTTTTGTTTGCATTTTTTGGATTCTTTGAAAAGCTTATTGGTGGCATCACTGAGCGAGCGGGCATTTTTGGGGAGTTCAATATCCTCATTCTCTAATTTAAGCACAGGGCTATAAATTACCTTAGGATCTAGGCGGTGCAAATTGGAGAGGATCAAAGAGGCGTGTGCGTGTTTTTGTTGGGCTAGGCTAGCCAAATACGGGGCACTGGGCAAGTCTTGCAACACCGTTTGCAAGTTTTGCTTTTTTTTAAGCCACAGGCTTTCAAGGTTGCTTTTTTTGGCACTAAGGAGTTTAGCACTATAGGCACCATGCAAATCTTGCAAGGCTTGCAAAAAATCAGGCGTGCTTAGGGGCTCTAGGGGCGGGCGTTTGAAATGGGGTTTTTGCAAGGGGAGCAACACTTGGTTTTTGAGCACGGGGCGGTAACTCTGTGTTTCTTTGATAAAGCGCAAGGCTTCGATGACCTTGTTTTGCGCGTCTAATAAAATGGCGTTGCTGTGTTTGCCGGTAAATTCTAATTGCAAACAAGCACGGATTTTTTTATACGCATGGGGGCATTCTAGGGCGATTTTTAAAATGCGATCCTCATTTTCTAAAAAGGCATCTAAAATTTGGGCATTGGAGGCGTATTTTTCCAAAGCCAAATTAAAAGGGGTTTTGGACACGCTCAGCCGGGTTTGATCCACATAGACATAACTTTGGGCTTGTTGCATCAAGGCTTTAAACAAATAATGGGGAGTGTCCAGACTCAAAAGGTTTTGGTGGTGGCGGATTGTAATCTTGCTTTGTTGCTTTAAGAGGTGGGCTAGCTGGTAGAGCAGGGCATAGGGCATCATTTGGGTTCTAACATGCGTTTTGCATAGGCTAGGGCTTCTTTGCCCAAATTGGCATCCACCATGCGTGCGATTTCTAGGGTCTGCTCATCTTTATTGAGGGGTTTGACAGAAGTTAAGGAGCCTTCTTGATGGACTAAAAAATGCCGATCGGCAATAGCGGGCAAGTGGGGGGCATGGGAGATGGCGATGATCTGATAAATCGCGCTGAGTTCCTTTAAGATCAACGCTACGCTTGCACTCTCCCGCCCGCTCAGATTGGTATCCAGCTCATCAACGATAATGGTTTGTGCTGGGCAATCCAAGACTTGTTTTTTCAAGCTTGCCTTTAAAGCCAAGAGTGCCAAACGCAAGCGGTTAAACTCGCCCGCACTCACATGGGCTAAAGGCGCGTTGCCCAGTGTAATTTCCAAGCTCTCTAAACCTTTTGTGCCCAGTGGGGTGGCTTGCAAGCTCAAGGCGGGTTTTTTAAGCAGGAGTTGTTGGGTGTAGCTTTCCAAATTTTCTTGCATAGAGGGCAGATATTTTAGGCGTTCTTGTTTGATCTCTAGAGCTAGTTTCAAGCACTCTTGTTCTAGGTCTTGGGCTTGTTGCTGGAGCTTTTCCAAATTATGGGCATGGGCACAATAACGCTCATAATCTGCACTCAAGGTTTCTTTTCTCGCCCTAGCTTGTGCCTCACTCCCGTATTTTTTCAAAATTGCGCCTAATTTGTTGGTTTTATCTAGCAAATCCTGAATATCCATCTCTTCAAGTTCCTCTAGCTGGCAGAGGCGATCGCTTAGGGCTTGTTTGGCTTCCTCTAGCAGGGCTTCTAGGGGTTCTTTGGGGGTTGGGGTGTACTGGAGGGCTTTGGTGATCTCAAAACTATGTTCTAGGGCTTCTAAGCCCGCCTTGATTTGGCTTGCCATTTTTTCTTTGGAGCTGTAGGCTTTTTTGAGTTCCAAAAGATGGGTATAGCTCCCCTCTTGTAAATCCACGCTCTGTAATTGGGCTAACTCAAAACGCGCCATTTCTTTGAGCATGTCTAAATGCGTTGCCTCTTGTTGCTGTTTGGCAAGCTCTTGGCGGGCTTGGGTGTAGGCTTGGTGGGTCTCTTGGAAAGTGTGGGTGAGTTGGGGGTCTATATAGCCATCTAAGAGTTCTAGCAAAAAGCTAGGGGTGAGCTCTTGAGCGTGTTTGTGGCTAGAGATGTGTAACACAAGGGGGGCAAAACGATCTTGGAGGGCTTTTTTAGTGGTGGGTTTGTGATCCAAGGTGCGCTTGGTTTTTTTGTCTTTAAAGGCTTGGAGGTGGCGGGTGTGGTTATTGTCTTTGTAAAGGGTGGTGATGCTTTGGGCGCGCACTTCTTGCAAGCCTAAGCTAGCCAGCACACAATCAATTAACACGCTCTTACCGCTCCCGCTCGCCCCGCTGATCACATTCAAATGGGGGCTAAATTCCAAGCAGGCATGGGCAAAAACCAACCCCTTTTTAATCTCTACACTCTCTATCATTTTAACCACTGATTTTTAGGATCAAGTCTAGCACAGGCAAGTTTAAAGGGCAATAAGTCAAGCACCCCATCACTTTTTAAACTTCAAAGCGTCCTTGCTAGCCAAGAATATTTCCACTTCCCTAGCATGCCCAAACAGCAACAAAGTATCCTCAAGTTTTAAGATGAGCGATGGCTCAATGTTATAAATCCACTTGTTTTCACGCTTGAGCGCCACAATTTTTAAATCCGCTTGGAAAGAATGCAAAAAATCTTGCACTTGCCGATCGGCATGCGCATTGCCAACATTCAAACGGATAATCTTCATGCTATTGGTAACATCTAGCACTTCTAAATTGGGGTTAAAAGATAAACTTTTTACCAGTCTTTTAGCCGCATCGCGTTCAGGATAGATCACGCGATCCGTGCCGATCTTGGATAAAATCCTGCCATGGATGAGTGTCGAGGCTTTGGCAATGACCTCAGGGACTCCAATTTCTTTGAGAGCCATCACGCTTAAAATCGAGGCTTCCACATTCTGCCCAATACTCACAATGGCGGTATCCACCTCCCCAATCCCCGCATCCTTTAAAGCGTTAATGTCGGTGCTATCAATGATAAATAAATTGTCGCACACGCCCTTAAAAACCTTGATACTCTCTTCATTAATATCCATCGCAATCACTTGTTCGCCATTTTCTACCAAGCCATGCACCACATGCGAACCAAATTTACCCAGACCTAAAACCGCATAAGTTTTCATAAAAGCACTCCTTCTTCGGGATATTTGATATGACGTGTTTTACTCTTGCCAATAAGTGCCATGCTAAACATCAAAACCCCCGCACGCCCCATAAACATCAAAACAATCAAATAGAGCTTACCAAAATTGGTAAAAGTGGCTGCAAATGAGAGACTACCTCCATCACCTGTGCTGGCTCCCACCGTTCCAAAGGCAGAGCAAATCTCAAAGAGCAAGTGTAAAAAATGCTTGTTTTGGGTGTCATCAGTGGCACTCAAAATCATCACCGAGATGATGATATAAAACATGGTGATGATAAAAACTAGAAAGGATTTTTTGACAAGGGCTTGGGGGATGGTCCTTTGGAATAGCACCATTTCTCTATCTTTAAGCGTGCAATAAGCATATACTAGCAAGAGAGTCATGGTAGTGATCTTAATGCCCCCAGCCGTGCCCCCCGGAGCTGCGCCTACCACCATGAGCAAGGAAGAGAAAAACAAGCTTTGATCGTGCAAGCCAGACATGTCAATGGTGTTAAAGCCGGCGGTGCGTAGATTGACCGAGATAAAAAACACGCCTAAAATCTTCTCAAACCAGTTCGATTCGCCAAAACTCTTGGGGTTATCCCACTCAAAGAGCAAGAGCACCGCCATACCTAACACAATGCAAATAGCCGTAGCGATGAGAACAATGCGCGTATGCACGCTCCAACGCGATTTGTTGCGGTAATCATAACATTCACTCAAGACCAAAAACCCCAGCCCACCTAGGATAATAAGCAAACAAATTGTCAGATTAACCACGACATCATTGCGGTAATTTACCAAATTGGACTCAAAGACACTAAAACCGGCATTGTTGAAAGCCGAGATGGCATGGAAGATCCCCGCCCACAGGGCTTGTTTGAAAGGCATATTGGAGAGAAAATACAAAGTTAAGATGAGTGCACCTAGCCCCTCAATGCAGAGCGTGAAAAGGAGGATTTTTTTAAGGTATCTGATAATGCCTTGCATGTTGGGGTAATCTAGGGACTCTTTGAGCAACATACGCCCTTTAAAATCCATGCGCTTACCCAAAATCAAGAACAAAAAGCCCGCTAACCCCATGTAACCAAACCCCCCAGCTTGGATCAAGCCCATTATCACCGCCTGCCCATAGATACTCAGATCGGTTGCCGGATTGAATGTGATAAGCCCGGTCAAACAGACTGCTGAAACAGAGGTAAAAAACAAGTCAATAAAGGGAATGGGTTTGAGCCGCATAGGCGATAGGCTCAGTAACAACGCCCCTAAGAGAGCCAAGAGCACATAACTAATCACAATGGTGCCAAAAGTTTTATTGACAGAGGAAGCTTTATTTAAAGAGCCCTCACTAGCTAACATGGCAAAAGCCTTTGAATGGAGTCAAAACCAACAAACCCACGATAAAAAGCAAAATCCAAAAAGTCTAGCATAAAATCGTGTAGATTTGTGTTTAAGGGCACTTAGCAGGGGATTTATCCTCTTGTTGTTTGTTGAGTGCTTCTGCCTTGCGGTAGTATTCTGCCGATTTGTCCTCATCAACCCCCACATCTCTAGGATCACCAGCACTCCCAGCATCCCCCATTTTGTAGATAAAGCCCAACCTATCATAGGCTTGAGCATACCCTAATTCCCCCGCTTTGTTATAATACTCTAGGGCTTTTGGGATGTTTTGTTTGACCGCATAGCTCCCATATTCATAGGTTCTTCCCAATTTATAATACCCCTCAGCTGATCCCATCTGTGCTGCCTTTTGGTAATATTCTAAGGATTTTTGATCGTCCTCAAGCACCCCATAACCCCCATCTAAATAAACATCACCCAAACCCACATACCCCTCAGCTGATCCCATCTGTGCTGCCTTTTGGTAATATACGAGAGCCTCAAGGTTGTCTTTACGGACATTGGTGACAATATTGTTATTAAAAGCATCATTCCCCATAACATAAATGTTTGCGATGCTCAAATAGGCATCCACACTCCCCAAACCGCCCGCCGTGTTATAATACCCAATGGCTTTTTCATCATCATTATAGTCATAATTGTCTGTATCAGAATAAAAATTCCCCAAAGCCATATAAACGCGTTTATCGCCTGCTTTGAGGGCTTTTTGGTAGTGTTGCAAAGCTTTGTCATACTGGTGGCACACATAAGCTTGCTGGGCAACCAAAAAATCCTGCTCCTTAGCAAGCATACCCCCACTTAAGAACAACCCCACCAACACCACTACTCTCCAGATCACCACACAACCTCCAATCACAAAAGGGCTTAAACCCCCCATTCTACCTTTTTTATATGTGAGATTGTCTTAAAGATAAAATACCCCAATCACGGATTTTTCTTGCTCTATGATCTCATTTACAAGCGCATTCTTTAATCATATGGGGCAATTCTTGAGGCATTTTGTTGCAATCTAGGGGTTAAACATGTGTCCGTAGTGAAATGGTGGTCCCGACTGGACTTGAACCAGCGACCCCTACCATGTCAAGGTAGTGCTCTACCACTGAGCTACGCGACCATAAGCCACTATTTTACCCGATCTTGTTTGTTTTTTGCCTTAAAAGCCCCTTGTCTTAACATCTGGATCACCAAAAGACCCACACCCACATCGATCAACACATCGGCTAAATTAAAGATCGCAAAATCAAATTGATAATGCCAATAGACATAATCCACCACCCCCCCATGCACGAAGCGATCTAAAATGTTAGAGCTACCCGCTCCTAGCACCAGCCCAAATGGGAGGGCATTGGGGATAAAAAAATCTTTTTGCCGCACCAATAAGAAGAGCATCCCCACAATCAAAAGCACCTGTAAATATTTGAGCCAAGGGCCTAAAAAATCCAACATCGAAAAAGCCACGCCCTTATTGTAGGCCAAGACAATGGAGATCACAGGACCATGGTATCTAAACCCTTCTAAAATCACTTGTTTTAGGGCTTGATCGCCAATGAGAGCCACTACCCCAGCTAAGACAAAATAAACCAGTGCGCGTCTCAAGGCTTAACCTAGTTTTTCATGAAAAAAGGTTTTGAGTTCTTGAGTCTTGCTTTTTAACAATGTGCTATCTTTACCCTCTAGCAAAATACGCAAGAGATTTTCGGTGCCTGAGTAGCGGATCAGATGGCGGATATGGTGTTGTTCTAGGTTTTTGATCATTTCTTTAAAGCCCGGGATTTTCTCTAGGGGCTTTTTGTGCTTGATGGGTAGGTTTTCAAGCACTTGGGGGCAGAGCTTGAAGGGGTTGAGCACCTCGCAACTGGGTTTATTGGCCTGCACCAAGAGCGCACTCACCTGCAAAGCACTCATGATTCCATCCCCGCTTTTAGAATAATCCCCCAAGATGATATGCCCACTCTGCTCAGCTCCAAAATTGGCTTTGTGCTCGATCATTGCTGCGCTGACAAATTTATCCCCCACATCACAGATCACCATGCTAATCCCTTGCGTGTCCAAATATTCTTGCAGGGCTAAATTGCTCATGCTGGTTACCACGACCTTGGCTTGGGCTAGTTGCTGGTTTTGGTGCTGGTAGCTGGCTAACACGCCGATGAGCTTATCGCCATGCACCACCTGCCCCAAATTATCCACCACCACCAGCCGATCGGCATCCCCATCTAAAGCGACGCCCAAATCTGCGCGGTAGCGTTTGACCTCTTGACTCAGTTCTAAGGGGAAGAGCGCGCCACATTGGGCGTTGATATTACTCCCATTGGGTTTGTTATTAATCACAATCACATCGGCTCCCAGCTCGCTAAAGACAATGGGGGCGACCTTGTAGCCGGCTCCATTGGCGGTGTCAATCACCACGCGCATACCCTGCAAGCTCAAATGCTTGGGGAAGGAGTTTTTCAAATGCACGATGTAACGCCCGATCACATCATCAATGCGCTTAGAACTCCCAATGCCCACCCCCACTTGGCAACTATTGCGAACCAAGTTTTCATTAGCAAAAATCTTTTCAATCTCTAGCTCACTCTCTCTTTGGAGCTTGTAGCCAAAGCGATCGAAAAACTTAATGCCGTTATCCTCAAAGGGGTTATGACTCGCACTGATCATCACACCCGCATCACAGCGCATATTCTCGCTCAAAAATGCGATGGCAGGCGTGGGCATGGGTCCAATTTGGATCACATCATAACCTACGCTAGTGAGCGCACTCACTAGGGCATTTTCAATCATGTACCCGCTCTTGCGCGTGTCTTTGCCCACTAGGATTTTATGACTAAGGGCATTCTTGCTAAAATACAACCCAGCCGCAATGCCTAATTGCATCACAAACATGGGCGTGATCTCCACTCCCGCCTTCCCCCGCACCCCGTCAGTCCCAAAAATCATGCCAGCACCCTATTTAATTTGTCTTTAATGCGCTTTTGGCTAGAATTTTGCCACATTATTTTTGATAAAAGGATTAAGTAGTGGCCAACCATAAATCCGCTGAGAAAAGGATTCGCCAAACCATCAAGCGCACCGAGCGCAACCGCTTTTACAGAACCCGCATTAAAAATATCATCAAAGCGGTGCGTGAGGCGGTGGCACAAAATGATGTCCCCAAAGCCCAAGAGTCCCTGAAAGTGGCCAATAAGGAATTGCATAAATTCGTGAGCAAAGGCATTTTGAAGAAAAACACCGCATCTAGAAAGGTTTCTAGACTCAATGCGAGCGTGAAAAAGATCGCTTTAGCCAGTTAATCCGTGCTCCCCCAAAAATTAAAGGAAGTCGTGGCGCGCTACGATGCGCTTGCGACTAGCTTAACCCAACCGGAAGTTTTAAATGATGTGCGCCAGCTCACCGAGCTGAGTAAAGAACAAGCCAGTTTAGAGGAGCTAGCTAGTTGTGCTAAGGAATATCTAGGCATATTGGAGAATATCCAAGAAAATAAAACCTTGCTTGAGGATAGGGAGCTAGGCGAGCTGGCTAAAGAGGAACTTAAAGACTTAGAGGAGCAAAAAGCCGGTCTTGAGGCGCGCATTAAAGTTTTGCTCATCCCCAAAGACCCTAATGACAACAAGAATATTTACTTAGAATTGCGCGCGGGCACAGGGGGCGATGAGGCGGGTATCTTTGTGGGCGATCTCTTTAGAGCTTACTGCCGTTATGCGGATTTAAAACGCTGGAAAGTAGAGATTGTTAGCTCGAGTGAGAATAGCGTAGGGGGATATAAAGAAATGATCGCTCTGATCAAGGGGCAGGGGGTGTATTCGCGCCTCAAATTTGAAGCGGGCACACACCGCGTGCAACGCGTGCCAGAGACCGAGTCGCAAGGGCGTATCCACACCTCGGCCATCACTGTGGCGATCATGCCTGAAGCCGATGATGTGGAAATCAACATTAACCCTAATGATTTGCGCATTGAGGTTTTTAGAGCGGGCGGGCATGGGGGGCAGTGTGTGAATACCACCGACTCTGCTGTGCGCATCACGCATGTCCCCACCGGGATCAGCGTGTCCATGCAGGATGAAAAATCCCAGCACAAAAACAAGGATAAGGCATTAAAGATTTTAAAAGCCCGTCTGTATGAACAACAGATCGAACAACAACAACAAGAGAGTGCAGCTGAGCGCAAAATGCAGGTGGGTAGTGGGGATCGCAGTGAGCGGATTCGCACCTACAACTACCCCCAAAACCGCCTGAGCGATCACCGCATTAATCTAACCCTTTATAGCTTGGAGGAGATCATGCTCTCAGGCAATTTAGACCCGGTTATCGAACCCCTGATCGCCCATGCCCAAAGCGTGTTGGTGGAAAATTAGACCAGAATCGTTCTCTAGGCTTGCCGAACTTGTTAAAAATCTAGAGGAGTATTTTTAGTGCGTTGGTGTTTTGCTTAGGTGGGGTTGATCGTAAGCCATCAACAGGATCGATTTGATGGGTCTTAATGGAATGTTTAAAAAATGGGTTTTGGTAGGTTTTATTTGGTTGGGTGGTTTTTTGGATGCCCAGCAAAGTGTGTCTGTTGATTCTGATTTTGTCCAAAGGCTGACTACACTCAAAGCCCAAATGGATACAAAAAGCCAACAGATTTTAAAAGACCCTATTTTCAAACGCACAGAATACTCCTACACGACCTACCTAGTTGCCCTCCAATTTGATGGGGATGTCCAAACACATCTAAGTGGAGCGCGCACACTCCTAGAACAAGTGCCTTTGTTTCAAGATTTTAGTCCCCAAAATGAGCCACAAGCGCATTTATTAGAAAATCTTAAAGAATTTGAAGCCCTCCACCTCTTGGCCTTGTTGGACAATTCTGATGCCCAACCCACCCAAATTGCCCAAAATTTTTTAGACAGCCTAAATTTTTTCTATGCCCCCCTTTTTAACGCCCACAAACAAGGGCTAGACCCTTTAGCCTATCTCGAGGCATTACGGATAAATATGGCTACCTATGAGAGAACTTGCCAAAATTGCCCCGGACATGTTTTAAGAAACTATGGCAGTAGCCTAGATTACTATGTGCGTTTCAACCCAAATGGCATGGTTGCAAATTTGGTGCGCGATGTGCGTGATGCTGACAACGCTTACCAGCAGTTGCTAACATTAAAGAGTGCTTGGGCACAAGTGGCAATCGCCTCTATTCTCCAACAAGATGTGTCGCATTTGCACCATTATGAGTCCTTTGCAAGTTTGCTAGCACAGCCTCCCCTTGCCAAATTTAAAATCTTCTCAGCCCTCTACCTTGCCCGTATTTTGAATTTGGTCAAAGACATCGATGTTTATGTGGATTTGCAAGATGTGAGCCCCGATCTTTTGCGAGAACGCCCCACGATCTGCCTAAACCCCCAGTATCTAACCCCCTCTCTGATACACGCATGCCAACAAGTCCTGCACCAACACAAAGACACTAAAGCCCTCCAAGACCAACTAAAAATCTTACGCCTATTTGCCATGGAAGACACGCCTTGTATCTATTTAGATCGCCATGATGAAATCGTCAAGTTACACTCTAAAAATGCAATTTGCAAAGCCTTGCAAAAACACCTCACAAAGGAATTTTGATGTTTCGTTTGTTGTTCTGCCTAGTTTTGGCGGTTTGTGGTGTAGGGGCGATGGGGGAGACTCCCCTCATGCTAGTTGCCACAAAAATAAAAAATCTGATGCAAAAAGGTAATCAAGATGCCATGCCCGGATACGATCTGATCCGCAGCGAGGTTGTGCAAGATAGTATCCCTACCTTAGAAGAACTAGGCTTAGAGTTTATGCACAAAATTTCCCTTTTTAAGAAACTCAAACCCAAAAATGAGGCAGAAGAGCGTTTTGTGACAGGGCTTAAAAAATTTGAGATTTTGCATGTCCTTGCGTTGATCTATGGTTTGATCTTAGACGAAAAAAATGAAGACCATCAAGGAGTCCTTACTCTTAGCCAAGTGGTACAAGATTATCTCAAGGTACTAGATTTTATCTATACCCCTCTTATTCAAGCACACCAAGCAGGCTTGGACTTAAGTATCTATGCCACCACTTTGAGCAAAAATCCCCTCAAGCCCAGCGATTTCAAGGATTTAATCCAATATTTTCTTAAAAACGAACAAGTGAGTCCTAAACCCGTGTTGCCCGTGCAAGCCTTTTTCAAGGATTTTAGAGTGGCGGAATTGGCCTATGACTTGACACAACACCATTTTTATAACACGCTCTTGGGTCCTAGTATTGGATGGGACTATGCAGATGCCTATATCCTTGTAAAATTTAATGCCGGTAAAGAGTTTGGGGAAGATAATGTTGTTAGTCAAGAGGATTATACTGATCTCTATAAACTCTATTACGCCCACTATGCCACGCGACTCTTGGAGTTTTTAGATGAGAGTTATTACTACACCTTTGATGACCCTCTTTCTAGCCCAGAACTAGACATAGGGATTTTGCAAAAACACCCCCACCTTTGTTTGAAGCCCAAATACTTACGCCAAAAATTCCAACAAGCGTGTTTGGACATCTTTGAAAAACACACCTACGATGCCCAAGCCCTCCAACACTCCTTGCAAAATCTCCCCCTTGTCAGCATCAATAATGCACCTTGTCTATACAACACTCAGGGCAAATGGCAAAAAATTAAGTCCAAAGACATCCTATGTCTAGCTCTCCAAAAAATCCCTTGACAAGGACACCAACCACTTAATCGCATTCAAGTAGCTCTGTGGGCTGGCTTTGTTTTGGTAGGCAATATCAAACCCACAGCCATGATCGACACTGACGCGCTTGATGGGGAGGTTGAGCGAAACATTGATGCTCTCTTCAAAATAAAGAGCTTTGAGTGGGGCTAGCCCCACATCGTGATAAAGGGCAACAAAATGCGTGTAGCGCGCACGCATATGCGGGGCAAAGGCACTATCAGCGGGCATGGGTCCTAAAAACAGCGCGCGCCCTAGCCGATCGTTTACGTCCTTGATCGCCTCTTGCACGATTGAATCTTGCCAACCAATGGCACCCCCATCGCCACAATGCGGGTCTAGCCCCAACACCACGATTTTTTCCACCTTTGCCAACACCCGTCCCAAAGTGCCTAAAAATTTTTTTAAAGGCTCTAATTGCACACACCCACTCACCGCACTTAAAGGGATGTGATCGCTAAAGAGTGCCACCCACAGCTTAGGGCAACCCAGCATCATGATCGCCTCTTCTTGGTAGCGCTTTTTTAAAAGGGCGGTGTGTCCGGGGGTGTTAATACCCGCTAATTGCCATGCTTGCTTGTGGATGGGCAAGGTGCAGACTCCCATGGCCTCTTGACTATCAACCAAATCTAGGGCGTGCAAGAAACTTTGGTAGCTATAAAACCCACTCTCTTGGTACACTTGGGCGGGCTTGATTGTGGGTTTGGGAGCATTAATGGGTACGCACTCCATGCGCTCTAGGGCTTGGGTATAGCGGCGTTTGAGCAGGGCGTTAGCCTGCTTTAAAACCTCCAAATGCACGCAATAAAGCGGGGTGCAAATTTGGCTGATGCGCACATGGGCTTTGAGCGCGATTTCTAAGCCAATGCCCTGAATATCCCCAATACTAATGGCGATTTTGGGCTTCATCTGTGTTGCATCGCCTCTTGCATGTCATAAATGGCGCGCTCTAGCCCCACAATCACCGCCCGTGCGATGATAGCATGCCCAATATTGAGTTCTTCTAAGCCCTCAATGCACGCCACTAACCCCACGCTAAAATAATTCAAGCCATGCCCAGCGCACATTTCTAAGCCCATCTGCACTCCTTGTGAGGTGGCTTCTCTGAGCTCTTGCAAACTGGTATCCAGCATGCTTTTCAAGGTGGGATTATCTGATGGTAAATCTTTTAAGCAGTTCTTATGGTGCTTGAAGTGGGAATAAAGGCTATTGTAAAGATTGCTGAATTTGCCCGTGTGCAACTCCACGACTCTAGTGCCCAAATCCAAAGCCCGCGCCAAATTCTCTCCTTGCGGATCGATGAAGAGTGCCACCTCGATCCCGCAATCTTGGTAAGTCTTGATGGTCTGGCTTAATTGGGGGTGCTCTAAGTTAAGCCCGCCCTCTGTGGTGATCTCGGCGCGTTTTTCAGGCACTAGAGTTACTTTGAAGGGGCGCAGGTGGCATAAAATTTTAGTGATTTCAGGGTCGATCGCGCATTCTACATTGATAGGCATGGGGGCATGCTGGATAATGCTGGCTACATCGTCTTCGTGGATATGGCGGCGATCTTCTCTTAAATGCAAAGTGATCAAATCCACCCCCGCATTTTTGGCAATAAAGATCGCCTCTAGAGGGTTGGGCTCGTGGATTTTACGCGCCTCCCTGAGCGTGGCAATATGATCGATATTCAGACCTAAGCGCATGGGCACTCCTTGCGATTGAGATATTGATAAAAGCTAAGATACACCCCTACAAAAAGCGCGATCACCACTAAAAGCCAATGGGGATGGTTACGCCAAAAATAGCTAGCCAGCATAAAGGGCAGATTTAAAACCACAATCGAAAATCCGGTGAAGGCATTGGGATTGGGGTATTTGCTAGTCAGTGCCTTAAACAACAAAGTGTGTAGGTGCAGGGCATCAGGCAGGGTCGCTTTTTGTTTTTGCAACTTGCGCCGCGCGATGGAAAATAACACTTCAGTTACCGGATACACCATTAAAGCCAGCCCAAACCACACGCTCACCACGCCCCTTAAGGCTAAATCCATCAAATGCGCCCCGCACACTAGTCCCAAGAGATACGCCCCCCCATCGCCTAGGAAAATATAGCCTTTGGGGAAGTTTAAGACTAAAAAGCCCAAAACACCTAAGAGCAAAGCTAGCACCCAGGTATTGGGCTCGATCCAATAAAGAATGCCCAAGATTGCCAAACTCAAGCCCCCAGCAAGCCCGTTAAACCCATCAATGATATTGATCGCATTGGCTACACCCACGAGCATGAACACACTAAAAGGCAAAGCCAAGATCACAGGCAGGCTAAAAAAGGGGGCAAAATCTTTTAAAATGAGCGGGGTTAGGCTAATGGCGAACAATGCCCCTAAACTTTGCAAGAATAAGCGTTTTTGTGGGCTTAGGGGGCGGTTGAGATCTTCTAAAAATCCGCTTAAAAAGACCACCACGCCTCCTAAAAGTAGCCCCCAGTGCGCACCCCCACCCACCAAAAAAACCAAAAAAATCCCCAATCCTCCGGCCCGTGGAGTTCTTTTGGTGTGGAAGCCTTGGGGTTTGTTGGCATTATCCACAAACAAGAGCGATCGCTTAGAGAAAATCACCACCCCCAAGCTACTTAAAAAACTTAGCGCGAAATACAGCACAGTCTAAACTTTTTCAAACATTATACCTTACAAAATGTTATAATCTAGGCATGTTGAAAAAAGTTGTTCATACAGGCTGTGCGCTGTTGCTCTGTGTGCGCTTGGGGCAGGCCGAGAGCCAAGAAGCCAAGATTTTAGAGGACATTGGTGATGTTTTGCGCTTGATGCCTATTTTTGTGGGCGTGGTCAGCTTGGGTATGCGTGATTATAGAGGACTAGGGGAATTGGCAGTTGGGAGTTTTGTAACCCAAGGCGTGATTTATGGCATCAAGGGGGCATTCCAAAGCGCGCATGACAGAGGGGCTAAGGTGCCCTTTGCGAAACGCCCTTGCTGTGATAGCTGGCGGGGGATGCCCAGCGGGCATGCTGGGGGGGCATGGAGTGCAGCCGGGTTTGTTTTTTACCGCTATGGATGGAAACCGGCTCTGCCCGTGATCGCTTTAGCCATGCTCACCGATGCAAGCCGTGTGGTGGCGCGCAAACACACGATTTTACAAGTGGTTGTGGGGAGTTTGATTGGCTGGGGCTTTGCCTATCTCTTCACTTCCAAATACCGCCGTAATTGGGAGCTTTACCCCGAGATTAGCATTAATGAAAAAGGGAACGCCCGCTATGGCATGGCGTTCCATTACCGCTTTTAAACCCTCCTTGATGGCTTATTTACCTTTGGTCTTGATCTTTTCGATCACCTCGCGGTAGCGATCGATGTTCTCGCTGGTGAGTTCTTTCAGCATTCTTTTCATCACGATCACATACATTCTGTTGAGAATCTTGCGGATTGCATTGCCATTGTTCTTCTCTAGCTCGGTGTGGCCAATGGTATTTGCGCCCGCAAAACCTCCTGAGTCTGTAGCTTGGTAGGTGTAGGTGTGGGTGATGGCTTGTTCTGTCCCCACCTCAATGCCAAAGTTATGGATAATAGGATTGTCCGTATCCATTTTGACATCCTCTAAACCCGACCCAACCCCCTATATCTAAAATAGACTACATTTGGTGTTTTTGTGCGGGCGTGAGCACTTGCCCATTTGTGAAATACACGACCTGATAACCTCTTTTCTGGAAAATCACTTGAATCTGTTCGACTAGCGCATCTTGAAACCGATCGATGTAGGGGCTAAGGTTGCCACTCACTTGCACATGCAGGGCTAAAATCCCCACAGCACAGTATAGGCGAATCTTGATCGATATTAACCGGGCAACAAAAACTTTTGTTCAAAACTCTTTTTATCCGTTATTAACCCCAAGAAAACAAAGAGATAACAAAAAGCCAAAGGTGGAGCCGCCCCCCCCCCCCCCCCCCCCCCGGGGGCGGGGGGGGGGGGGGGGGGGGGGGGGGGGGGGCGCGCCGGGGGGGGGGGGGGGGGGCGCGAGGGCGGGGGGGGGGGGGGGGGGGCGAGAGGGGCGGGGGGGGGGGGGGGGGGGGGGGGGGGGGGGGGGGG